>DASXLU010000269.1:0-46514 GCA_036496065.1 Candidatus Acidiferrum sp. | reverse complement strand
ACGGTAAATCAGCTTGTCGACATCGTGGAAGAGATCGCGGGAATCAAGCTGCACCGGAAATATGATCTGAGTGCGCCGAAAGGTGTAAATGGCCGGAATAGCGACAACACGCTGATTCAGCGATATTTGAAATGGGAACCGAGCACACCGCTGCGCGTCGGGATGGAGAGAACCTACCGCTGGATTTACGACCAATACTCCAAGCAGCTGCGCGATGGCAAAACTCACATCAAGGAAGCGTCGACAACGCGCTAACTTCTGCGCGGATGAGGCTCCTTCAAGTGCCCCGGGACCGTGTCCCGGACAAACCTTTCAACAAGCAACTGGTGGCTAATCGAGTTCTAGCCATAGCCGATTTTCAATCGGACTCGGCCTTCGTGAAATGCGGAGGCCATTTTCTTTTGCCGGCCCGAAAATATCCACCATCACTCGAGGGTGACGTTGCCGACACAGCCTCTCGCCTACAACGTGATGTACAATGCGGGCTAGTTTCACAGGAGAACGCAATGCGTTATTGGATCGTTTTAATACTGGGTAGTTTGCTGGTCGTCGCACAGCCCGTGAGCGCGCAAACAAAGCTTTCGACAAAATGGGAAGAGCTTACTGCGGCTGATTTTCGCGATGCGATCGCCAAGGCACAAGGGACATGCCTGCTACCTTTCGGCATTCTAGAGAAGCATGGCCCGCATCTGCCATTGGGAACGGACCTGCTGAATGTGCGTTACGTTGCCGAACATGCCGCGCAACAAGAGTACGCAGTGATCTTCCCTCAATATTTCGCCGGCCAGATCTTTGAAGCGCGACACGAGCCGGGAACGATTTCTTACAGTTCGGATCTGCAACTTAAACTGTTGCAGGAGACGACTGACGAAATGGCGAGAAATGGCTGCAAGAAAGTGGTGATCGTCAATGGTCACGGCGGCAACGAGCATCTTCTGCCCTATTTTGCGCAGTCGCAATTACAACGGCCCCACGATTACGTGGTCTACGTGCAATGGGGCCATGAAGCGACGAAAAAGGTTGGAGCAGAAAAGGCTGGTCCTGATTGGCATGCGGGCGAATCCGAGACTTCGAACACGTTGTTGACCCATCCGGACCTGGTGCACATCGACCGCGCCAAGAACGAGTCTGGCGCGGATCAGAAACGCGTGATGCTGCCGGAAAGCGTGTACACCGGAATCTGGTGGTACGCGCGATTTCCAAACCACTATTCGGGAGACGGCTCGACCGCGACGAAAGAACAAGGTGAAGCGGATGTGCAGAGCTGGATCAACGCCGTGGTTCGCGCCATCCGCGCCATCAAGGCGGACGACGAAAGCCTGAAACTGCAGAACGAATTTTACGAGAAGAGCCAGCACCCGCTGGATACGCCGACAAAATAGTGGGACCGCGGACTACTTCGCGGTGCGGAATGCTTTACCACCGCACGGGGCACGTTGCTATTTGTTCAACCGGGAAGAATAGTGCGTGAGCTTTTCGTCGACTACAACAGCCACATACTTTCCGGCCTGCAGGAATTGCATGACTTTTGCGCCGCTGCGAGCCAGTTCAGCCCAGCGAGATTTGGTCGTTGGATTCTGCTCGAGACCACGATAGGAAATTCCGTCTAGTTCGAAATCGACTTCCTTGAGCTGCTTGCCTGAAGTTTTGCGAACGGCAAAGGTCTGTCCGTTTAGGCTGACTCGTGGCGCGTTCTCCAACAAGGCTTGGCGCCATACCTCAATAAAAATTTCATGCGGAATATTCGATTCTGCCGGCACGCAACTATCATAACTCGGCCGGCGCGATTAGTTGTTTGAGGATCAGCGACTGCGGCGCAGCGCTTCCAGCCAGACAGCCAGCGTGTCGTTGTGTGGGGCCTCGACGTCGAAAAACTCGATGCCCATGCCAATGCGCGGCTTCACAATGCGGACGACAACGAGGGCTTCCAGGGATTGCCCCTTGCGCGTGAGAGTGAGGCGTCCGCGCGTTCCAACGGGCAAAGGCTTGCTCGTGCAAATGAAGCAGCCTCCCATGGAGATGTCAGAGGTGACGCCGTCGGCAACCTTACCGGACTCCAGGTCGAATATCTCGGCATCAGCGGCAAAGGGGTAACGCAGGGTATAGCGACGATCACGCACTCCCGCGAGGCGAGGAGCCGGGGAGCCTTTCCGTTCAGGCATAGAGATGACCTTGTTCACGAGCGAGCTCAATTTTGAAGAACCACCGTTCAGCCCCCTGGCGGTGAGGACTTACCGCTTATAATTTTGCGGGAAATCCGGCGATTTGAGAATGACCGTGGTCAGGCGTCACACCCTAAGGGTAACTGGGTACCAGACGCAGGATTGCTGCGCTGAGCACTATTAGTGGGTACGACAAAGCTTGCGGGACACAAGCCCAGACCGCGGTTTCGGCGTGTTAGCCTGAAAAATAGAGCGCCTACCTGTGACTACAACCATTCGTGCCGAAGGAATCCGCCAAAGTGACCGCGTGAGCTTACGCCTGCAGGTGGAAGCCGCGTGGTTTTCGCCGAATGGTATTGCGCAGAAGCAGGCCGCGGAAACCCTGTTGGTGAGCCGCAATGGTGGGGTCGTGCGCCTGAAAGAAAGACTCGCAACCGGCCAGGAAATCACGCTTCACCGCAAACTGGACGGCGATCAGACTAAGACCGCACGCGCACGCATCATGGCGGAAATCGATAAAGAGGCCGAGGGATTTATCTACGCGATCGCAATTCTAGAGCCGCGCTCGGATTTCTGGGACATCGACTTCCCTGCACCGCAAAGAGGCGAAGAAGCGCTCGCGCGAATGCTGATGGAATGCAGTTTCTGCCAGCGGCGCGAAGTCGTCTACCTGAACGAAATGGAAGTGAAGTCGTTTGAGATCCGCAGATGCGTAGCGCGCCTGTGCCGCCACTGCGATTCGCCCTCGATCTGGGTAGAAGCGCAGTCTGATCCGAAGCTGGAAGAGACGCCGGCCTCGTCGGTGGCTGCGGAAGAGCGCATTGTTCCACGAAGGAATCGCACTCGAGTAAAGGCGCGGGTGTTGGCGTGCATCCGGCAGCGAGGTTTTCAGGAAGAAGTGGCAGTCTGCGAAGATCTTTCCAAGGGCGGCATCAGTTTTAGAAGCCGGAACCACTATCCGGAAGGCACCAGGCTCGAAGTCGCCGTTCCCTACACTCCGGGTTCCGGCGCGATCTTCGTTCCGATTCGCATCGTATTTTCGCAAGCGATTCGCTCGGCCGGGCTATATCGCCACGGAGCTGCCTACTTAAGGGCGCCAGAATAGCATTAGCGTTCTCGCTCGTTAGTGCTTTGAACTCGCCAATCCTGCAGATACAATCGCCTGCCAATTCAGAATAGCGTTCCACAGCATGCGTTGATCGCCGCGATTGAAATCGCGATGCAACGGATTGAAATTGAACGCGAACTCGCACCGTGCGTGCGAGCCAAAAGAAATGGCGCCCTGTTTGGGACAGGGCGCCTGGGTAGAGGGCATTCTGGGCCAAATCGTTCAGTCGAAAGTCGAAACCGGAGTCTGTTCGCGACGGCGCCGATGCAAGTAATGCATGGAAATGTTCAGGTAGACTTCGCCACACGGAGTCTCGATACACAGCACCATCGCTTCGGTATCGACGCTGCCGCCAAGGCCAACTTCGTTAGCATGAATTTCCGGCGGAAACACTTTAAAGCGAAAGCCTTGATCATTTAGCAGCGTGACCGAATTTCCGATCACCATGTTAGCCAGTTCGCACACGGTTTCGCGCACGACCTGCTCGCTTTCCGGCTGCGGAGCGCCGGCGAGCTGGTTGGCAACGCGCATAGCCACTTCGGGCGCCAAGTCGAGAATGACGCGACCCTCGATGTCACCCTTGATGGCAATCAGCGCAGCAACACCTTTGCGGCGATAGGTCTCTTCGTCCATCGAGAGATCAACGATGCGCGTCGGCGCTTGCAGCGATTCCGCAAACACCGCGTCGGCAGCATTGATGAACGGCTGGATGAGTTCCATTCTCATGAATGATGCTCCCCTGCCAGTGCCACAGGTGCACCGGCGGCATTAGGATCGTCTCCCAGAACGTAGCGAAGAATTTCGTAGAGCACTTCAGGTTTCACCGGCTTCTGAACGAAGTGCTTCGCGCCTTTTTGCAGCGCGGCGAGAATATTTTCCTGGTAGCCCACGGACGAGACCATAACAATGCGCGCGTCCGCATGCTGGCGCACAATGCGTTCTACCGCCTCAATGCCTTCCATTTGCGGCATCGTGATATCCATGAGGACGATATCTGGGCGAATGCGGTTGTACTCTGCAATAGCAGTGAGACCGTCGCCGGCTTCTCCCGCCACTTCGCCGCCGAAGAGTTCAATCATCTTGATGAGGTTCTTGCGGGCAAAGACGGAGTCGTCCACCACCAGATAGCGGACGGGCTGCTGGTCTTTCCGAAGCAGGGCTACGAACTGTTGCATGACCTTCTCCTTTGGCTCTCCACACCGAATCAGGTGCGAGGAGTCGAAACCGGTGTCTTGTCGTGCTTCTCGTTCTTATCGTGCACGTCAGATTTCTCATGGCTGCGCTCGTTGCCGTATTCCCTAACGAGATAGCCAGCCAATCCATCGAGTGAAATAATTTTGTTGGCGTAACCCTTCATAATCGCTGCGCGAGGCATACCACCAACGACGCAGGTCTCTTCGCTTTGCGCGATGGTGACTCCACCCGCGGCCTTTATGGCGCCGAGACCTTCGGCACCGTCTTCACCCATTCCCGTCATGATGATGCCAACGGCGGTGAGTCCAAATTCTTGCGCGACGGAATGAAACAGCACGTCTGCGGATGGCCGGTGGCCGTTCATTGGAGGCCCATCGGAGAGTATGGCCATTTCTCCGCGAGGCATGCGCCGCACCATAATGTGGCGGTTGCCTGGGCAGATCAGAACACGCCCGGCAATCAACAGGTCTCCGGATTTCGCTTCCTGCACATCCAAAGCGCAGCATTCATCCAGGCGCTTGGCAAACATTTCCGTGAAGCCTTCGGGCATGTGTTGCACCACGACAAACGTCGCGGGAATGTCGCCAGGAATTTGCGAAAGAACATACTGCAAAGCGTTGGGCCCGCCAGTCGATATGCCGATAGCTATGACTCGATTAGGCGGCAAAGCAACGCGCGATTGTTTTTTCTGGGGCGATGCAGTCTCTACCACAGGACGCGGAAGATTCTTTGGCCCGCCCGCGCGTTTCGCGACTTTAATTTTCTCGATCAACTGATATGCGACCGGATCAAGGTTTCCGGCAGCGGCATCGCGGGGCTTGGCAACGAAATCGATGGCACCTAACGCCAGCGCCTTGAATGTGGAATACGCGCCTTCTTTCGAATGCGTGCTGAAAACAATGACCGGAAGTGGGGCGCTGCGCATGATCATGCGCAACGTTTCAATGCCATCCATGCGCGGCATTTCCAGATCAAGGGTAACTACGTCAGGACGCAATTCCGCAATTTTGCGCAGCGCAAATGCGCCGTCCATGGCCGTACCAACAACCTCAATATCCGGGTCGCGCTCCAGAATAATGGGTATGAGCTTCCGCATGAGGGCGGAATCATCGACCACGAGCACTCGGACGCGATCTTTCATGCGATTGCTCCCAGGGGCATGGAACGCGACAACCGTGTCAGCACAGCGGGCACGTTCAGAATCAAGACAACGGTACCGTCGCCGAGAATGGATGCTCCACTTACCAGGTCACTTGAAACCAATTCACTCGGCAACGCCTTAATGACCAACTCTTCTTCACCGACCAAGCTGTCGACCAACAGACCAAACCGTTTTTCCGCCAAGCCGATTACCACAACGAAGTGTTTTTTCTTTTTGGCGGCGGGATTTTCTACCGCGTAAATGTGGCTGAGCCGGTCTAGCCGCACAAGCGTGAGAATCTGTTCGCGCAAGCGGAGTACTTCGCGTTGATCGACATGGTGAATTTCGAGGTCGGAGACGCGCGTGATCTCGACAACAGACGAGAGCGGCACAGCGAACAGCCGTCCGCCAACGCGGAACAGCAATGTCTGGATACTGGCAAGCGTAAGCGGGACACGAAGCTGAATCGTGGTTCCCTTACCTTTGACGGATGAAACGTGGACGGTGCCCTTCAGTCGATCCAAGACGGTACGCACCACGTCCATGCCTACGCCGCGACCCGATACTTCCGTGACTTCGCTTGCGGTGCTCAGGCCGGATTCGAAAATCAAGTTCAACAGGTCCTGCTCGATAACCCGGTCAGCGTCTTCCTTCTTCAGCAAGCCATTGCGAACCGCCTGCGCCCGGATCTGTTCCAGGTCGATGCCGCCGCCATCGTCGCGAACTTCAATCACAACTTGGGTGCCTTGATGATACGCATGTAAGTAAATGGTGCCCCGAGCAGGTTTACCGCGGCTTAGGCGCTCGTCTGCGGGCTCGATGCCATGGTCGACTGCGTTGCGAACGAGATGCGTCAGTGGTTCGGCCAGCGCGTCAAGGATGCCCTTGTCGAGGTCGGTGTGCTCGCCAGCAATTTCCAAGGCGATATCTTTGCCGCACATTTTGGCGACGTCGCGCACGACGCGTGGGAAGCGCCGGAAAAGCTGTTCGACTGGAACCATACGGATTTTAAGGACGCATTTGTGCAGTTCGTCGAGGACGCGAGACTGAAACGCCAATGCTTCCGCAAGCTTGGCACGCACCGGATCACGCGCATGATGCACATCAAATTCGGTGAGCGTCCGGTTCAACATGGATTTGCCGATGATCAGTTCGCCCACAAGATTCATGACCGCTTCGATCCGGGCGGCATCAACACGCAGAGTACTTTCGGTGACCGCGGCAACGGCCGAGGCCCCGCCTTGCTGTTTCACTGAAGATGCATCGGGTGCGCTGTTGGCGTGCGAGGCAATTTGCGCAGCTTGCGCTTCCAGCAGATCGCCAAGAAGCTCATGCTCTGAATTCTCGGCGCGGGTAGCGGGTTCAATGCGAACTTCCGTGACGACTGCGGGAATCTTGCAGCGATGGGCGACGTGCTCAATGGGATGTGTGCTGGAAATAGCAGCTTCGACGATTTCCACGGAGGCAGCGGCCGCATTATCTTCGGGATGAAGCGCGATCACCGTGCCGCAGGCGTGCAGAACATTGCGCACGAGTTGAAACGCCGCTGCGCGCATGGCACTGTTCGGGTCGATGCGCAGCGCGATGTTGTATACTCGATCTCCGCGGAGCAACGCTTCGGAAACCATCAAGCTTTCGTATTCGTTCCATTTGAAACTTGCCGGAACTTGATGCCCACTGCCTCCGGAATCGGTATTTGTTTTTCCCGGAGTTTGCAGCAGGTCGTGAATGAGAACTCGCAGCGGTTCACCGGACGGGGGCTCGACGCGCTTCTGGTAGGCGCTCAGCATGCCTTCGAACGCATCGACCGCCGAGAGAATCACCTCGGCAAGCCGGGCGCCATGCGCCTGACTGATTTGCAAGGTTAGAACATCTTCAAATTCGTGGGAAAGCTCGCTAAGTTTCTGAAAACCGCAGGCGGCAGAATCGCCCTTGAGTGTGTGAACAGCGCGACGCACGCTACGAATAAGTTCTTCGTCCGCGGGATGCTTCTCGAGTTGCAGGCCCGTGTCGTTGATAACCTGTAGAAGCTCTGCGGCGCTCTCAAAAAAGAGGTTGCGCAGCTCCGATCCCCGATCCTCGGGCAAAAAACTCAAGAATTCACCTCAAGCCGTTGATACGCGGTGCCGTTATTCTCATGCACCATGCGGAATTTTTGCGTCAGGCCAAACAAGCTCTCTGCGTGACCAACAAACAGAAAGCCACCTGGATTGAGGCAATGGTAAAACTTATCGATCAGGCGTTTTTGTTCTGCTTCGTCGAAATAAATCATGACGTTGCGGCACAAGATGATGTCGTTACGCCGCGGCAAGAATTCGGTTTTCAGGTTGTGGAAGTCAAATTGGACCAGTTCTTTTAATTGCGGCTTTACCGAATATTTGTCGGCGGTCTTTTCGAAATAACGCAAGCGCGTTGTGTAATCCACCGGCTCCATCTGAACTTCGTTGTAGTGCCCTTCCTGGCCGGTGCGCAAGCTTGCATAGCTGATGTCCGACGCAACGATCTCCACCTTCCAGGGAGGAGGAATCAGCGGCTTCGGCGACGGCATATCAAATGGCAAAGGATTCCGCAGATAGTAGTAAGCGAGCGCGTCGCAAATCAGGATTGCTACAGAATAGGGCTCCTGCCCCGCCGAACATCCCGCCGACCATACGCGTAGGTTCCAGTCGCGACGTTCCTGCTTGCGATGCAGAATTTGCTCGAGAACGGTTTTTTGCAACAATTCCAACTGCGGGCGGTTACGGAAGAAGCTGGTTTCGTTGACGGTAAGATTTTCCAGAAGAAGAGCTAGTTCCGCGCGGCCTTCACGGCTGGTTAGCAGACGGTAGTAACCGTAAAACGAATCCATCTGACAGGCCTTCAAACGGCGTTGCAGGCGGTCTTTCAGAAAGTGCGAACGGCGCTCGTCGAAATACATGCCGCATTCCTGGTAAACGAGCGTTTGTAGAAGCTTCAATTCGGCTTCGGTAAGTTGAACTTGCGCGGTGATCGTTCCCATGCTGAGTGCGTGCAGCCCTTCGCTCGATAGCGCCAAAAAAACTTGGCGTTATCGGGACATCGCGACTGGCTCCGCGGCCTCCTCGAGTTTCTTGAATTCGGGCTGACGCAACAACCGGGCAATGTCCAAAAGAATAATCAGACGTCCCTTGAGTTTGCCTACGCCAGTGACGTAGCTGGATTCGCCCTCGGCAAATACCGAACCCGGGGCCTCAATTTCCGACGGCGGAATCTTCAAGACTTCGGAAGCTGCCGTAACGATCAACCCCAGCAGCTTGTTTTCCAACTCCACCACCAGGATGCGATTCTTTTTGTCGGGCTGGACAGCGGCGGCGCCAAAGCGCTTACGTAGGTCCATCACCGGAATGATCTTTCCGCGAAGGTTGATCACGCCCTCGATGATGTCTTGCGCGTTGGGCACCACGGTAATTTCCGGCACGCGCACGATTTCGCGCACTGAGCCTATGCGCACACCGTACGTTTCATTCCCGATGCGAAATCCGACGACTTGGTAGTCTTTCTCCATGAGGCGTCTCCGCGCTAGGAACGGCTTACTTCCGCGTACTCGTAATCCTTATCCCTTGCTTCCGCGGATAATGCGGAGCGGCGGGACTGGGATTGACCTTCACGCCGTGAACGATTTTGGGTGGAACGATCGATGACGAAACGGTCCATGTTGTCGAGCAGATTGCGCGACAGTTTCAACATCTGTTCGGCAGCGGCTGAAAGTTCCGTGGAACTTGAAGCGGACTGCTGCACCAGTTCGCGCATTTTGTCCATGGCTCGAACCACGGCTTGCGCACCGGAAGCCTGCTCTTCGACCGCGGAATTGATTTCCTGGGTAATTTCCGTAAGGCGGTTGGTGGCTTTCGCGATTTGCGAGGATCCGACGGACTGCTCGTTCGTTGCGGCGCCAATTTCCTGCGAGAATTTGTAGACTTCGGTGACGACGCTGGAGATTTTGTGCAGCGCCGATCCTAGGTCATTGCCGAGGCTGAGGCCTTCTTCGACGATGCGGGTGCTGTGTTCCATATTTTCCACAGCCTGGCGCGCTTCGCGTTGAATGCTCTGGATCAAATCGGCGATTTCCTTGGTCGACTGGGTGGACTTTTCTGCCAGTTTGCGCACTTCGTCGGCTACCACGGCGAAACCCAAGCCATGTTCACCGGCGCGCGCCGCTTCAATGGCTGCGTTGAGCGCCAGCAAGTTGGTCTGTTCCGCAAGATCGTCGATGACTTCAATGATCTTGCCGATATCATCGGCGCGATGCCCGAGAATATTGATGATTTCCGCGGAAGATTGAATGGCGCGGTTGGTGCGGTTCAAGCCGTCCGTGGCCTTCTCCATCGTCTGAATTCCGGTGACCACTTCTTCGCGGGAGCGGTTGGCGATATCCAAAAGCACTTTCGCGGTATCCGCAACGCGCTGAATCGAAGTGACCATCTGATCGATCGACGCAGAAGTTTCCGCGACGCTGGAAGCCTGCACTTGCGTGTTCTTCACAACGTTCTGCACGTTGATGCTCATCTCGTGCATCGTGCTGGTAACTTCTTCGATTGCGGAGGACGCTTGCACGCTGACTTTCGCAGACTCATCGGCCGCGCCCGCCACTTGATTCGAACCGGCGGACACCTGCGAAGCTCCGTCACGCGTGGTGCGCACAATTTCGCGCAGTCCGTGGTTCATGCGCAGAAAAGCGTTCCCCAAAGTATCGCGCTTCGAACGAGGCGAAACTTCAACCGTCAGATCGCCTTCGGCAACGGACATGGAGACAGCGGCCATCTCTTTGAGGTAGGCGACCATGTTGTTAAACGTTGTGGCCAGGGCCCCTATTTCGTCGTTACGGTGGATATCGATGTTCTGGTCAAGGTCGCCGGAATCGCCAATTTCCTGGGCAACGGTAATGAGATGCTTCAAAGGTTCGGTGATGGAATTCGCTGTGCGAGCCGCAGTGTAGATGCCAAAAATAATCGTGCCCACCGTGCCGAGCAGAATGACTACGAAGCTGATCTTGCTGGCGCGTTCCGCCGCTGCCTGCGAATCGTTCAGTGCCTTACTGATGTCTGCGTTGGCCTGATCAAGAACGGTCCCGGATTTTGTCAACCACGATGCCGGATCCTTTTGCAGGTAGAAAATTTGCAAGTCGGAGACGGTTGCGTCTCCGGAATCGACCTGGTGGCGCTTGGCGAGCAAGGGTTTCGCAAAATTGTCGGTCCAGCTCGCTTCCGTGCTTTCTACCTGGATCAGGGCGGTGTGGAGGAATTCGTTGCTGCCTTCCGACTGACCGTGCTTGATGATGTCCGACAGTTCGGCAAAGCCCTTGTTGACCTTGTCTTCGTCGCGCGGGTCGCCGCTTAACAGGAAATTGTTGAGGTTGAGGCGGTTCAGCATGATCTGGTAGCGAACCGATTCCGTGATGCGCACGCTGTTTAACGTTGAAGCGGCTTCACTGCTGGCCGAGCGCGCCTTCCAGATCGCCAACATGTCCACGATGAGCAGAATCGCGAGCGCCCCGAGGATATAGCCAAAATTTCGTTTGAGCTGCGTTCCTATCGTCATTGCGTCACTTCCTCCACTCCCCCAAACAACAAAGAACTGCTGTGCCCGTTACCGCACTTGCGCAACACACAAGTTGCGCAAGTTGCGCCCCCTACTGTTCCTTGAAGGCAAATTCGACGACCTGCGTGGTCTCTTCCGGCGCAGGCTCGAACCGCCAATCCTTTACAGAATCCACGCAAGTCTGAACCAATACAGGATGGCCGCCGACCGCGCGTGCGCTCTTGACGTGACCGTCGGGAGCAATCACGACTTCCACTTTCACCTTGCCCGAAATATTCATGCGGCGGGCAAGATCCGGATACATCGGCGATGTCTTGGTTTTTACCTTACGCTTGCCTTCTTCGATCGTGGCTTGCTGAGCGCTTGCCAGAGACAAGGTGAAGACGGTTGCCACTGCTGCTGAGAGAATCCTCTTGCCCCATACGAATCGCGTATACACCACACCCCTCCTAAGGCAGAACAGTACCCCACGTGGGAGAAGGCAAGTGCGATGCCAATTTAGGAATGAAGTGCGAGCATGGTTCTCAGTCGGGGCAAGCTGATGCAAATCACAGAGATAAGGAGAAATCCTGAGAAGGATCGTGATGTGCGTGCGAGCGTAAGTGTCTCAACCGGGCTCTCCAGCCTTCTTATGGGTCTCAGGCTGAGATTTGGCGTGTCTGCAAGAAGTTCGAAAGGGTAACGCATGCGCAGCGTCGCGAAGCATGGCCCATTGACTCACATTGAGATGGCCGAGTAGCGTGGTTAAGAGTGACTTCTTAAATTGAGACGCGAAATTTCCATCTGAATCCTGAAGATGCCTGAACGAAAGAGCATTCCGATCCGCCGTTCCACTGCTGCCGCAAGCCGGAAACTCTCCGGAGGCAAGCGCGAATATGCCAAAAAGCTCATGGATTTGGTCACGGAAGCGGCAAATTCGCGCGAATTACCGACGTTTTTGGCCGGTTTTGCGGCCCGCGCGGCGGTGATGCTGGATGCAGACTGGGCTGGCGTTGGCGAAATTCTGGGTACCAAAATCGAACTGTACACCGACAAGAAAGCCTTTCCGCACAAAGAGATCGATAAAGATTGGCTCCTCGAAAACCTGGCCAAAAGGCGTCCAGGACTGGAAGTCTTGCCGACCTCCGAGCGCGAGTTTTATTGCGTTTTCTACCCTATTTACGCCAGCGACCGTGAACTGATGGGCGCCTTGTGCCTGCTGCGCAGAACTGAACAATTTTCCGCGAGTGAAGAGAAATTGCTGGCCGCTCTCGGCAGCTTCGCAGCGCTTTCCATGGAGAAGGTGCGGCGATTTTCGCAACTGGAGCGTTCGAAAAAGCAGTGGGTTGAAGATATTGACGCGATTAGTGATTACATTGCGGTGCATGACCAGGCATGGAAGATCGTGCGCACAAACCGCTCGCTGGCAACGCACCTGGGTATTCCGCCCGTCGCGCTCGTTGGCGAACCCATGAGCAGCCTGCGCCGCATCGCAGAGACCGGCAGCGCCCTGCCCTGCCCGTTCTGCCGGAATACCAACCAATCCCGGGAGGAATACATCGCCACGGCTGAGGGGCGTACGTTTCTGGTGTCGACATCCAGGACACGGGGCGCCACGGAAGAAGACACACGCACGATTCACGTGTTGAAAGACATTACCGACCGGCGCGAAGCTGAGCGGCGATATCGCGAACTCTTCGACAGCATCCAGGAAGGCTTGTTTTTCGCCACGCCGGATGGCCAGTTCCTGGACGTAAACGACGCCATGGTGCGGATGTTGGGCTACGAATCAAGGGAACAGTTGCTGCATGCAGACGTAAGCCCGCACCTGTATCCTACGCCTGCTGCTAAAAAGCGGCTGGTTCAGGCAATCGCCGAGCGCGGCGCGCTGCGCAATTACGAAGAAACTCTGCGACGTAAGGACGGCAGCTTTCTGCACACGTTGCAGAACATCAGCGCTGTGCGCGATAGCCACGGGAGGGTAGTGCAAATCCGCGGCTTGATGCTGGATGTTACGGAACAAAAAATGTTTCAGTCGCAATTGCAGCGCGAGCGCGACTTCAACCAAAAGATTCTGAATACCACACAAAGCATGATTTTGGTTTTGGATACGGCCGGCTTAATCAGCTATGCGAATCGCCGCTGTTATGAGGCTGGTTACCGCGAGGAAGAATTGATCGGGCACCGTCTAGTGAAATGGGTCGAGCCTGCGCAGCGAGAGGATTTTGAGGCGGCGCTGCAAACGACGGCGAACGGGCAGCAGGTGGAGAATCTGGAATTGCGCGCAAAGCGTGGCGACGATTCCATCGGGCATTTTTCGATCAGCCTTAGTCCCATGCGCGATGAGTCGAACCACGTAAACAGCGTGGTAGTGGTGATGACCGACATTACGGACGCCGTGCTCTTGCAGGCGAAACTAGCTCACTCGGAAAAGATGGCCACCATTGGCCGGCTGGTTTCCGGCGTGGCGCATGAAGTAAACAACCCGCTGGCTGCAATTCTCGGGTTTACCGACCTTCTGCTCGAAAATCCCGAGGTTCCCACGTCTGCGCGCGAGGACTTGCAGATCATCCTGCAGGAAACGCAACGCACCAAGGAAATCGTGCAAGACTTGCTGAGCTTCGCGCGACAAAGGCCGGCTCAACGCGAGCCGATGCAGGTGAATGCAATTCTGCGTCAGACCATCAAGCTGCGCAGTTACGACTTTGCAAGCCACGGAGTGCAGGTTGTCGAAGAATTCGACGAAAACCTCGCGCCTACACTGGGCGACGCGCAGCAACTTCAACAGGTCTTTCTGAATATCTTGAACAACGCGTACGACGCCATTCAGGAATCCGGCAACCACGGAAAAATCACCATCCGCACGCGACGCGCGATCGATTCGAAGGTTGATTCCGTCGAGGTGGCCTTTGTCGACAATGGCACCGGCGTCCAGGAACCTGACAGAATTTTTGACCCGTTTTTCACGACCAAGCAGGTCGGTAAGGGCACGGGACTTGGCCTCAGCATTTGTTACGGAATAGTCCGCGCCCACGGTGGAGAGATTCTTTGCTGGAATAATGCCACGGAGGCCGGCAGCACTTTTGTGGTGCATCTGCCAATCGCAACGGAAGCCGCTTTGGCGAAAGAGGCGGCGCGATGAGAAACGTGGCGAAGGATTCGGTTCATCCGCCCATTCTGCTGATTGAAGATGAAGCATCTGTGAGTGCCTTTGTTCGCGCGGCATTGGAACGACGCGGCTACCATGTCGTACAGGCGAATTCTGGAGCTGAAGGCCTGCAGCAGCTTGCCGCCGGCGATTACACGGGCGTGATTTCCGATATTCGCATGCCCGGCGCGGTTAACGGCGCCGATGTTCACCAATGGATCCAGACCAACCGCCCTGAACTATCTGCAAAAATCATTCTGATCAGCGGAGATACCGCCAACAGCGAGACGCAGTCCCTGCTGGCGAATAGCGCGACTCCCTGCATCGAAAAGCCCTTCCGCGTGCAGCAACTTATATCGACAGTGGAGACGACGTTCGGCAAACCATGAGCGACGAATCAAAAATCAAGCTACTCGTAGTGGACGATGAACAGAGCATCCGCAAACTCTGTATGACGATAGGCGGCACCCTCGGCTTTGTCTGCAGTGAAGCGGAAAGCGCGGAAACCGCAACAACGCGGCTGGAGACCGAATCTCCCGACCTGGTCCTGACGGATCTCAAACTGCCCAATCACTCGGGCGTCGAACTGCTGAAGCAGGTCAAAAGTGTTTTGCCGCGCACGGAAGTGGCGATCATGACGGGTCACGGCTCCATCGAGTCGGCGGTCGATGCCATGAAACTGGGCGCTTATGACTACATTGAGAAGCCCTTCCGCGTGGAAAAAATGCGGCTGTTGTTGCAGCGCATGGCGGAAAAGGTTCGCCTGGTGAACGAGAACGCCTTCCTTCGTGAACGCGTCAGCACAGACGAAAACCTGGATGGCATTATCGGGGCGTCTTCGGGAATGCAAGACGTGATGCGCATGATTTCGCGGCTAAAGGACACCCGGACGCCAGTTTTGATCTCCGGCGAAAGCGGGACTGGCAAGGAGCTGGTGGCCCGGGCGATTCATTTCCGCGGCGTGCTGGCGCAAATGAATTTCCTGGCGGTTGATTGCGGCGCGCTTGTTCCCACGCTTATGGAAAGCGAACTTTTTGGCTACGAAAAAGGCGCGTTTACGGGCGCCATGAAGTCCAAGGCCGGATTGTTTCAGGCCGCGAATGGCGGCACGATTTTTCTGGACGAAATCGGCGAATTGCCGCTGGAAATGCAGGCCAAACTGCTGCGGGTGTTGCAGGAAAAAGAAGTGCGGCCGGTCGGGAGCAACGAGCGAATCACAGTGGATGTGCGTGTTATCGCCGCAACCAATCGCGATCTGGAAGCGGCTTACCGCGAGGGAACATTCCGCAAGGATCTGTATTTCCGGTTGAACGTAGTTACTGTGCATTTGCCGCCGTTGCGCGAGCGGCGCTCGGACATCCCCACGTTGGTACACCATTTTCTAAATCGGTACGCTCCCACCGCGAGCATGCAGGTCACTCCTGCCGCTATGAAGAGCCTGCTGCAGTACGACTGGCCGGGCAACGTCCGCGAGCTGGAGAATTGCATTGCCAGAGCGATCACGCTGGGCGATCAGCAAGTGATGGACGTGAAGGACTTGCCTCCCGCGATTCGCACCGAACAGCCCGTCAGCCTGGAAATGACGCCGCAAGATGCCGCTTCTCTTTCGACGACGGCGCTTGCCGAGATGGAGAAAATGACCATCTTGCGAGTTTTCGAACAAGCACATGGCGACAAAGCGCTTGCTGGCAAAATGCTGGGAATTAGCCGCGCAACGCTGTACCGGAAACTCAAGCGCTACAACATCCCGCTGCGTGGCGATTCCGCGGAAGAACAGAAAGAGCCAGAAGCGCACGCCGCTTCGAACTAGCTCGTCTCACAGTGCTGCCTTGACGATGCGAGAAGAACTGAGACGGAATCGTTTCAGCGTGAGACATTCTCGCTGCCGCCAATCAACAGGAAAATCTTAAGCCACACGATATCTGCAATTTCACACTGCTTCGCAGTACTCCCTCTTTTGGCGCTCAGCGTGCAAATCCCTCTCTGGGACATTGTGTTCCCGTCCGTTGTTGGGTGTGTATCTGGTCGTGACACGGCCGGGGTGGCGGTCACAATCTCTAGGTTTTCGGGAATTAAAGACAGATGACACTTATCGCGGAAGAACGGGGATGTGCGGAACAGCTCGCGCGTTTTTTTCCGAAACTCTCTGTAATTCGAATTCCGGTGCGAGTGTCACCGCTTCGCCAGGGACCTGCGAAGTTGCAGGAAGCCACGGTGGTGGAATATGGCACGCAGGAGTTCGCCATTTTTCTGTCTTCGTTGCCGCTGGAGTTTGATGATCGAGTTCGGCTCGCACGCGATGGTGGAGGACGTCCAGCAGAGGCTGCGGTGATTGCGCTGCAGTATCACGCCGGACGAAAGGCAGTGGCCGTTAGATTTTTGGAAGGCCCCTGCGATTGGATGATCCAGCCGTGAACAAAATGATCACATTGAATTTGCCAGCGCCGCCGAAAACGGACAGCGGGCGACAAGCACAGTGGGAAGAAACACGCTCTGTCTTCCCGATCTATCTGGCGCTTGCCAAGCACCTGCAAATCGAGATTCCCTTCCCGCAGAATAAGCGCGTCTTGCCGGAGAAGGCTGAGCTCGAGTTCTTCAGCAAGGTGCACACCTGGCTGGACTCCATGGACCAGCAGGTGTTGGTTCACCAATTGCGGCATTTGCTGCAGATGACCACGCTGAATGCCAGCGAAAGCGGTTTGCGTGCGCTGATCATGCGGCATTTGCGTAAACCATCGAAAACCACTACCGACCGCGACAAGGTTGATTTCCTGATGGTGCAGTATTTCGCGCTGTGCGCGCCCGCTAAGATTTATCACAAGCAGATCGAACTTCCCGACGTTGCCCAGGTGATGAAAGCCGTGCTGGGCGAAGTGGATACCGCGCCACTCAGCTGGTGCGAACCCCTCGAAAAAATGATTGTGTCCTTGCGCTCGTTCAAGAGCCTGCGCGACATCCTGAAAACCAATTTCATTGAGCAGGGCCGCAAGGTCAAGGAAACCGCCGGCGGGATGTTCTACGACCCATCCGCTATGCTGGCATTCGTACGTTTCAACTTTCTGCTGCGCCGCACGCTCATCGAGTTGATGCATGCGGATTTGATCTTCATCCGTTCCGGCATTAATCATCTGGAAAGCACGGGTGTCCGGACGGTGGACTGCCACTCCTATGGTTTGAGTTCAAGCGAAACCATCGCCAAGGCTCGCCAACTTGCGGATGAGTGGAAGCAGCCGTTTCAGCGGGAATACACGGAACGCACAGTAAACCAGGCATTTGAGAAGCTTTTGGCATTGCGAGCTGATGTGGACCGCGCTCTCGAAAAGGTCGGTGGCAAAATTACCGAACCGGCGCCCGCGAAGTCTGCGCCAAGGCCATCGCCAGCTCCCGCAAATTCCGCCGGAGCCCGCATGCCCGCAAAAGTGGATTTGATCACCCCGGCATCTATCGAACCGCCGCCTGAGCTCGATTTCGAAACATGCATGGAGCAGGTGTGGGAACAACTGATCGCTGCTCCGCCTTCTCGTGGACGATCGATGACCACCGTGCGCCTAGGTGGCGTGCGGTTGCTGATGTCGTCGTGGGAAGTAGCCGCTTTTGTGACTGAAGATGGTCCCGCGGCGGAAGACCTTCGCCGTGCCGTTGTCGCCCGCGCTCTGGTGACGACCGGCATGGAACGCGCCAAAGAAACCGGGAACGCTACGGGACTCGATCGCGTGCTTCCGATAGCGCGCGTGGAAGTTTCCCGGTTGCAAGAACGCGTGGAAGTCGCCAAACAGGCCAAGGACACGGAAGCTGCTGTGAATCTTGGCATCAGCACCAAACGCCTGCTTTCGGCATTGGACGAAGCCGAAAAGATGTAGTCCGGTGAGGGAATGCAGGAAAGCACGGACGTGGCCCAGGGAGCGGATTTCCATTGCGAACGACGAACGCACTGATTCTTACCGATGACGGAGAATTTGCCCGCCTGCTTACAGCATGTTGGCAGGTAGAGCGGCAGTTGCCCGGGCTTTCCGTCCTCACCAGTGATTTATGGAAGAACACCGAGGTAAGCCCGGACCTCGTGATCATCGGCCCGCTGAACGAAGGCAAATTCGCGGAAATTTTGCGGTCGCTGGAACCTAACACCGCGCTGATTCTTTGCGCTCCAGCCGAAGCGCGGGAACTTGGACTTTTGCGCAAGCGCTATCCACGCTTAGCGCATGTGCCGCTGCGTGAAGACTGGACGCAAGTGGTATTGCTGCTTGCGGGCGAATCGCTGCGCCGCACGGAAGCGTTGAAATTGGTGGAACAAGCCGAGCAGCAAGTGGCGCGATATTCGAACCAGGCCACGCTCGGTCGGTACATGGTGGACATGAAGCACAGCATGAACAATGCGCTGACTTCGTTGCTGGGAAATGCCGAACTGCTTTTGCTGGAGCCGGGACAGCTCTCGAGCCAGTCGCTTGCGCAGATTAAGACCATTCACACGATGGCGTTGCGTATCAACGAAATCATGCTGCGATTCTCATCCCTGGCGAGCGAAATGCGTGATACTGAGACATCTTCTCAAGCTGAGACACAGGATCTGAATGCCTCGCTGTTTCCGCAGCAGTAGCTAGCTTCCAATTGCCTCTAACCCGCACAACTACAGCACGTTAAACCGATTGGACAACTTTGCGACACATGCTGTCAGGCTGGCCGTTGACGTGCAATTTTCTAACGTGGATATCTGTGCGGAGTAAAGCTTGTGCAGAAAAAAGTGCTTATCGTTGATGATTCACCGGCCCAGGTAAAGCTGATCCAGGGTTTGCTTGAGCCGGAAGGCTACTGGCCCGTCGGGCTGAACGATCCGAAGCGAGTTGAAGAGACCATCGCCTCGGAGCGGCCCAGCCTGATTCTTTTGGATGTGGTGATGCCGGAGCGCAATGGATTTCAGGTTTGCCGCGAACTGAAAGGCAGCGCGGAGTTCAATTCGATTCCGGTGATTCTGGTGACTTCGAAAGATACGGCGAGCGACCGCTACTGGGGCGAGCAACAGGGTGCGGACGGCTACGTGACCAAGCCATTCACTCGCGAAGAATTATTGCGGGCAGTACGGCGTTTCGCGTAACGGAGTTTGAGGACTTAACGGTACATGAGCGACGAATTCCAATTGACGCCGATGCCCGCCGATGCGGATTTTGGCGAAATGCTTGAGGCCATCGGGCCTGTGTCCGAACGGCCGCCAGAATCGCAGTATTGCGTATTCCGCAGCGGGCGTGAACGGTTCTGTTTTCCGGTGCTGGACGTGGAAGAGGTGCTGGAGTGGCCGTTGGTGACGAAGCTGCCTCTTGCTCCAGCGTATGTTTTAGGAATCTTCAACCTGCGCGGAGCAATTGTTCCATTGATCGATATTGCGCTGACAGAGGGGCGGCGGCCCGGTCTGTTGCCCAAGCATGTTGTAGTTGCGTCGCTTCGCGGTGATCATCACGACGATTTGCGCCTGGGAATTGCGGCCGACGAGGTTGTGGGAACGTATTCGGTGAATGATGCGGAAGATTTGTTGGAACAAGCGCCGGAAAACGTGCCGCATTGCGTGGGGATGCTGCGACACGACGACCGGCTGGCACTGGTGCTCGATCTGCGCCGGCTGCTCGAAGTGTACCCGGGACCTGGAATCTGAAGATCTGAAGGATTAGCAAAGCGTTTGGGAGGAAGTAATGAAATCGCGACTCAGTAGCACAATCTGGTTGCTGACCATCTTGACCGGCGTCGCCTTGGCCACGGTGCTGGGACTGGCTTACAACGCCGGGCGCCAAGCCAGCGCGGGCAGCGTGTTCGATCCGAGTGGGCTCATTATTCCCGGAATCATCTCCCTCAGCATGTGCGCGCTGCTGGTTTGGAGATTGAGCTCCGCGTTTATTTCTCCCGTGAAGGAGCTCGCCGAATTCTCTGAACGGCTTGCCGCAGGCGATGCCAAGGCGCGCGCAGATGTCGGCACGAGCGACGAGTTCGGCTACATCGCGGAGAACCTGAACCGAGCAGTGGCTCGCGTTTCCAAGGCTTCGAGCAATCAGGAAGCGACGGAGTCCCTGCAGCGCAGCATCACCGATCTTCTCGCGGTCATCAACCAGGTGGCACGCGGCGATTTGTCTCTGCGCGGCAAGGTCACCAACGACGCGCTGGGCAACGTTTCCGATTCCATCAACTACATGCTGGACAACTTCACCAAGGTGCTGGAACGCGTCCGCAAAGCCGCGATGGAAGTTACCGCGTGTTCGAACAACATTCTGGTGGCCGCCGACGAGATGCAAGCCGGCGCCACGCAACAGGATCAGGAAATCACCAACACGTCGAGCGCCGTGGAAGAACTTACGGTATCGATGAAACAGGTTTCGAACAACGCTGAAGCCAGCGCCGAAGCCGCGCGCCGCGCTTTGGATGCCGCCGAACAGGGCAACCGCGCTGTGCGCGATACGCTGGACGGCATGCAGCGCATCCGCTCTTCCGTGCAGGCTACTGCCAAGAAGATCAAGTCGCTTGGCGATCGTTCGCTGGAAATTTCGGAGATCATCAATGTCATTAACGACATCACTGAACAGACCAACTTGCTCGCTCTGAACGCCGCTATTGAGGCCGCACGCGCCGGCGAAGCGGGTCGCGGATTCGCGGTAGTTGCCGACGAAGTTCGAAAGCTTGCCGAACATTCCCGCAGCGCCACGAAGGATATCGCGGCCCTCATCAAGGCTATTCAGGCCGAGACGAACGAAGCGGTGGTCGTCATGGAAGACGGCACCAAGGAAGTGGAATCCGGCGCGCAACTCGCCGATCAGGCCGGACGCGCTCTGGACGCGATTTCGAGCGTGGTGCGCCAGTCCGCGGAACTTGTCCAGGAAATCTCGTTAGCTTCGAAACAGCAGGTGCGCGGAACAGAAGGCGTAGCGCACGCGATGCAAATCATTTCCAACATTACTCGCCAGACGTCACAGGGCACCCGCGGAACCGTGGCAACGGTCAGCCAACTGGTGAAGCTCTCGGACCAGTTGAACGAAGCGTTGGCACAATTTCGCGCACAGTCCAAGGCTGGAGCCCTTGCGGCCGAAGAAGCGGATCGGCCAGTTCCCGCAGGCGCAGTTCGATAGTTGCTGAAGAACGCTCTGGTTAAGCCCAGGGCATGAGCGTGACAACGATGAGCGAGCGCCACGGGCCGGGACACGGTTTGAGCGAACACGAATTGAGCGAGATCCGCATGTTAATCGAGGAGCGGACAGGCATTCATTTCGACGAATCACGCGAGAGATTCTTCTCGACGCGCGTTCTGGAGCATTTGCGCGCCCGGGGGAACACTCACGGGAACGATCTGCTGCGGGCAATTCGCAAGTCCAACGTGGAGTACGAATCGCTGCTCGAGCGGCTGCTTACCCAGGAAACTTCCTTTTTCCGGTACCCCGCTGTGTATGACGCGTTCGAGAAGCGTGTTCTTCCCGAGCTACACACCAAAAAGTTCTGGAAGAATCCGCGTACGTTGCGCGTGTGGAGCGCCGGCTGTTCTACGGGCGAAGAGCCCTATTCGATCGCGGTTACGATTGTCGATTCCCTTTCGTTCGCCGATGCCTGGAACGTCGAGATCTTAGCTACGGATGTAGGACGGCAAGCGCTGAAGCATGCCGAGCGCGGGATTTACTCCGGCAGGAGTATTGCCTCTGCAAATGAAAAGCAACTCGCAGCGCACTTTTTGCAGGTGGATAGCGGGTATCAGGTGAAGCCGCGTTTGCGCAAGTTGATCACGTTCGCGCAGATGAATTTGGCCGCGCCCGTTTACATGGGACGGATGGACTTGATCTTCTGCATGAACGTGCTGATTTATTTCTCCGAGGAACGACGCCGCGCCGTGGTACAGCGCTTCTACGAAGCCTTGGAGCCGGGTGGCTATCTGTTCCTTGGGCATTCCGAGTCGATTTCGAAGATGCCAGTGAAATTCCAGGCTATCGTGCTGGGCGATTGCATCATGTATCGCAAGCCCACGCCAGAAGAGGCGCAGAAGGCCGAATTGGTGACGGAGGGACGCGCGTGACCACCCCGGACCGCGAAGCCGTCGAGATGTTCCTCCAGGAAGCTTCGGAGCACCTGCAGTATTTGCGGGAATATGTTGGCGTGCTGCAAGAGATATCGCCGCGCCATGAAGACATGGAGCGGCTGTACATTGCGGCCCACACGCTTAGCGGCACGTCAGCCAGTTACGGCTTCCCGAAGTTTTCCGAAGTTGCGGCCAAGCTCGCGCACGTTTTCCAATATGCGCTGAATGCCCCTCTTGGCGAAGATTTGCATGGCCCGCTTACCGAATTTCTCTCTGACGGTATTTCTCTGCTCGAAACGAGCCTGCTGGAAATCAGCGATACCGGGCAGGAAAACGTCGAAGATGTCGCGTCGTTCAAGGAACGTTACCGGTTCGCATTCCCGACCGAGCCGCCTCCGCTGAATTTGAGCAACTCGTACGCGGAACAACGGCATTCGCCGGAAGAGGCAACCGAGGAACACGATCCCGCCCAAGCAGGCACTGGATTGACCGGCTCGTACTTTGACGCATTGCCTTCGGACGATGAAGTTGGCGATGAGATCCTGGAATTTTTTCAGCCCGAAGCCGAAGAGCATCTGCAAATCGTCAGCGATTGCCTGCTCTCGCTTGAGGGAAACAACAATCCCGAGGAAATCAATCGGCTGTTCCGCGCAATTCACACCGTAAAAGGCTCGGCCGCGCAGGTTGGTTTGCGGCGACTGGGCGCCATTGCGCACCGCGTGGAAGATTTGATCGGCAGGCTGCGCGACGGCGAAATTGAGCCATCTCCGGCTGTCGTGGATGTTTGCCTCGAGTCCGTAGACGTCCTGAAGAAAACGCTGCACCGCGAATGGGCCGACGAGGCGGAGATGCGCAACCGCGTCGACTCGCTGCTCGGACGCATCGCGCAATTTGCTCCGCAGGAAGTCGACGAGGAACAGCCGGCCACCGCCTCGCAGGATCACGAAACTGGTGCCCTAGTTCATGCCGAGGCTGCGCCCACACGGCCCGCCGCAAAGATTGCTCCGAAACAAACGGCCAAGCAGGCCGCTGCCGCGAAATCGGTCCGCATCGCACTGGGCCGCCTGGACCGCATGATGAATACGGTGGGCGAATTGGTGATCAACCGCACCAAAATGGTTGGCCGCGTTGCCGAACTCGAAAAACTGATCGATACCTTAAGCTTTTCGAAAGAACGTTTGCAGGGCAAGGTAAACGAGTTCCAGGAAAAATACGAATTCAACCGGTTGCGTTCCACTCAGGCTGCGATGCCTTGGGGTAACAACAGCACTCAGAAAATACTGAGAAGCGCGGCTGCGGGCGAAGCGAATTATCTCGATGACTTTAGCGAACTCGAGATGGACCGCTATGACGATTTCAATATTCTTTCGCGCTCGATGACGGAGATTTCCGCCGACGTAAACGAAGTGCTGTCGCAGCTACAGGGGTACATCGGGCGCGTCGAGGTTGATATCGACGAGTTCACCAAACTCGCGCACCACTTGCAAGATGAAATTACCGCGGCGCGCATGGTGCCCATCGGCACGTTATATTCCTTGTTGTCGCGTGCCGTACGCGATGCCGCCAAGTCTTCCAGAAAGCAAGTGGAATTGGACTTCCTGGGCAGCGAAACGGAATTAGACAACAATATCATTCAACAAATCTCCGACCCGCTGGTGCATCTGGTGCGCAATTCGGTGGCTCATGGCATCGAGTCTCCCGAGGCGCGCGTTGCATCAGACAAAGCCGAACAGGGCAAAGTCTCGCTGCGTGCCTACCATCGCGGCAACCATATCTACATCGAGGTTGAGGACGACGGTCGGGGCATTGATTACGAACGCGTGAAGCAAAGCGCCATCGACTCTGGTCTGGTTTCGCCGGAGACGGCCGATCGGCTCACAGAGCGCGATTTACGCGAGATGTTGTTCCATCCGGGGTTTTCGACCGCGGCTGTAAAAACAGAATTGGCGGGCCGGGGCGTGGGCCTTGACGTGGTGCGATCCAACTTGAACGCGCTCAACGGCGAAATTGAAGTGCAAAGCACCGCTGGACAAGGCACGAAGTTCACACTCAAGGTGCCACTGACCCTGATCATTTCGCCCGCACTGTTCGTTCGCTGTGGGGCAAATCACTTCGCTCTCCCACTGGCTGTCGTGGAAGAAATCCGCCGTTTGCGTGCGGACGAAATCGAAGATGTTGGCGGCAAACTGCTGACCAAGGTTCGCGATGTCGTGACCGAAGTCGTGCGCCTCGACACCTATTTGGGACTGCCGCCACTCGAACCGATCAATGGATACTTCCGCATGGTTGTGGCCAACGCCGGAAGCCGGCAGATCGGCCTGGTCGTGGAAGACGTTCTGGGCAAAGACGAAATCGTTATCAAGAACCTGGGCGAATATCTGCGCCGCGTGAAACTTTTCCCCGGCACAACCATCGCGCCCGATGGCAGCCTGATTCTGCTGATCGATCTGAACCGCATGGTAGCCACAGAGCCCAACGAGCGGCGTGCGCTGCAAGCCAACGCCAGCACCGCGCGCGTATTCGCGCCTGGATCGGCTGCGGTTGCCCGCGGCACCATTCCTACCGACGCGATCGATCGGGTGGAGCAGGAGCGGGTCATCGTCATCGCCGACGACTCCATCAGTGTTCGCAAATTCGTTGGCCGCATGCTGGAAAAGAATGGCTATCGCGTGAAGTTGGCGGCTGATGGTTTGGAAGCGGCGGAACTGGTGGCGCAGCACGGCTGCCACCTGGTCATCACCGACCTGGAAATGCCGAGGATGACCGGTTACGAGCTTATGGCGCAACTACGGCAAAGCCCGGCAACACGGCGGATACCCGTGATGGTAGTAACGTCGCGCGCCGGCGCGAAGCATCGCGATCGCGCCATGAAAGAAGGAGCCGCAGCCTTCCTGACGAAGCCTGTGCAGGAAGATCAGCTGTTGGCCGCGGTGGAACAGCTTATGGGATCGGAGGCGGCACGCCCGGTCGTGCCGGTCGGATAGACGCGAACATGGTAAGCAGCCAGCCCAAGAAGTTTCGCGTACTCGTCGTGGACGATTCAGCGTTCATGCGCAAGGTGCTCGAATCCATTTTCAACTCCGACGACCAGTTGCAAGTGATCGGTCACGCGAAAGATGGACGCGAAGCGATCGCCCTGTCGGAGTCGCTGAAGCCTGACGTCATCACCATGGACCTGAATATGCCGCACATGGATGGCTTGCAGGCCACGGCGCAAATTATGACGAGCAATCCGCGGCCTATCGTCATTGTGAGTTCCGAAAGCAAAGAGGGCGCCGCAAGTACATTGAAGGCTTTAGAACTTGGTGCGATTGAATTTGTCACCAAGCCTTCGTCGGGCATTGATCTCGACATGCAAAGCGTCAAAGAGGAATTGCTGCGCAAAGTTCGCGTGGCTGCTAAGGTTCGTGTCGTGCGGACGGCGTCGCGGATGGCCAGCGCGATACAAATGCCCTCTTCGCCCGCGCCCAGTGTGGCTAAGCCTGCACCTCCTGTCAGAGTCTCAGCCGTAACTCAATCCGAATTACGATTTCCGGTGGTCGTTCTTGGCGCATCAACGGGCGGCCCCGCAACAGTTATGCGCTTGGCTCCAGGATTTACGCGTGACTTCCCTGCTGCGGTTTTTCTCGTGCAGCACATGCCCGCGGCATTCACTACGCAATACGCATTGCAGTTGGCGGAATTTACGGGCATCCGCGTGAAGGAAGCGGAAGCCAACGAAGGCGTTCAGCCTGGCACTCTGTATATTTGCCCAGGCGGCCAACATCTGCGCGTCACGCCTACAGGACGCATTCAACTCGACAGCGTCACCGGACGCATCGAAGGCTACTTGCCCAATATCGACGTGACGATGGATTCGGTTGCGGCCTACGCTGGCGCAATGAGCATCGGTGTGGTGCTCACCGGAATGGGTAGCGACGGAGCTCGCGGCGCTCGTGCGATTAAATCCGCCGGCGGCTACGTAATCGCGCAAGACGAAGCGACTTCGGTCATCTTTGGAATGCCTGCCGAAGCAATCAAGACTGGCGCGGTGGAACAGGTTTTGGGTATTGACGACATTTATCCAGCAATTGAAAAACGCGTGCTGTCACTGAGCCGCGCAACTCCCGTAGGAGTGCGCTGATGCAGGCGGCTGCTACACACAAACACGCGCAGCCTCGTTCCGAACAGATCATCCTGTTTCGCTGCAGCAGCGAGATATTTGCGATTTCGTCCGCATCGGTGCAGGAAGTGCGCAGCGTGGACAACTTGTCTGGCTTGGAAACGGATGTTACCGAATCCAGTGTGGCCAAGGTTCGCCACGCTTTGCGGCGCGCCGGCAAAAATATTTACGTCGTCAATGGCGCTTTGCATTTTGGTCTGCGGCCTTCTCCGCCTTCGCTGATTTTTCTGCTGCGCAACTTGCGCGTGGCATTGCTGATCGACGGCATCGAAAAAATGACCACGATGACGCGGCTGCAGGCATTGCCCACAGCGTATTGCCACGAAGAACGTTCGTGGTATCGCGGACTCACGGTCCTCGACCAAAACGTCGTGCCCGTCGTCAATCCGCAAGGTTTTCTCTCGCCGGAAGAACTGATGCTGCTCGATCTGGTTAGCGGCGATCCGGGTATGCCTGCGGATTCGCCATCGCCATCGCTCGGGATTACGCCATGAGCTGGCTCGAACAATCCGACACGCTGTCTTGCGTGCTCTTACGATTGGGAGAGCGCCGTTTCGCTTTGGCTGCGGACCAAGTCGCTGAACTCGTCGCGCCAAGCCGCATCTTCCGCTTCGCGCACCGTACGCCGGAAATCGATGGGGTCATCCTGCGCCGCGGTCGAGTGGTTCCGGTATGTGACATAGCCGAAGGGCTGGTCGGCAAGAAATTAGTTTCGCGTCGCTTTTATTTGGTTGCCACTCGCCGTCAAGGCGCCTCTCTGGATTGGATCGCGATTCCCGTCAGTGGCGATTGCGAACTTATTCAGGCGGATCTCACGCCCGCTGGACCAACCGACTCCGCTCACGTCGGAGGCTGGCTCTCGCACAACGGCGAAATCATCGAAGTGTTGAACCTGGCTGCCCTCACGCCCGGAATGCAAGCCGCGCCCGTTGAGGCGCTTGTAGAAGTGGCGCCGGAGGCACACGCGTGATCACGCCCGGCAAAGCCTCCAAGATTCTTCTGATCGATAGCAACGTACTTTTCGCGAAACGCCTAGGCGATGCGTTGAAACGCGAAGGGTTTGAAGTGAGTTCTTCCACGCAGGCTTCCTTTGCGTTAACCACGCTGGAGTACGACACGCCATCTGCGATTGTTTGCGCCACGAAGATGCGTGAGATGGGTGCGCTGGAAATCGCCAAGATCATCCGCGCCGACGCGAAGAATGCAGCCCTGCCGATTATTGCAATGGGAGACGGCAGTCAGAAAGCTTTGATGGAAGCGTTCCAGGCGGGTTGCGACGACTATATCGACCGCCATCTTTCGCCGGCGACCATCGCGAATCACGTGAAAAACATCATCATCAGCAAGGTGGAAGGCTTCCAGCCAACGCAGATGCTGGGCCAGGCCGATACGAGCCTGAGCGGTAATCTGACGCACCACGATCTTACTGGCGTGATGCAGATGCTGAGCCACGCGCATCAGACCGGCGCTCTGAATATTAATGCCGGCGAAACTGATGCCGTCCTATTCTTCGACGCGGGCGAGATTACCCACGCGGAGTGCGGAGCGCTTTTTGGAGACGAGGCCGTCCTGCACATTTTGAAGAACTGCGTGCAGTGCGGTTCCGGCGTATACAAATTTGTATACGGCGCCTCGTCAGCACAACGCACGGTGCTGCGCTCAGCCACGGATCTAATGCTCGACGCGATGCGCGAATTTGATGAAGGCGTTCGCGACACCAACGATGAACTGGCGGACAAGGAGGCTCCATGAGCGAAACCATTGCCATGCCCCCGCTGAACGAGGCGGAAACCAAGCGCGTTCCCACGGTCTATTTCATAGACGACAGCGCCACTATGCGCGAAGTAATCAAAATCGCTTTTCGCCGGGAAAATATTAATGTCGTCACCTGCGCCGACGCCGCTTCGGCTTTGGCGCAATTCGAACAGACCGCACCCGACGTAGTCATTACAGACGTAATCATGCCGGACCAAGACGGCTACTCGGTGTGCAGCCACATCAAGCAGAGCGCGCAATTTAGTAAGACCCCCGTTATCCTGATGTCCGGCGTCGTGAACAAAAGCGTCGCAGACCGCGCGGTCGCCGTACAGGCTGACGAGTTGGTGCGCAAGCCGTTTCAGCCGCAAGAACTGATTGGCCGCGTGAAGACACTCTTGGGTCAAGGAACAGCAGTGTCTCCGTCGAGTAGCGCTTCGATTCACTCCGAGCGCTCCTCTGGCTCGCCCGCTCTAAGCAACTTGTTTGCACCTTCGCCTACTGCTCGAGTTACTCCTATGCCCGCTCCCCCTGTTTCTCCAGCCGGTTCCAACCCGGGCGAATCGATCTGGCCCAGGGCACTGGCCGAAGCTTTCTCACAGCAGTCGAGCGCCGGAGCGCAACAAAATACACAGCACGCTGCACCGGTCTCTCGGCAGGGTGGGAATGCGGCTGAAACTCATAAATTACGGGGAGAAATCGCGCGTTTGGAGCTATTGGTCAAGAAACTGCAAACCGAACTGCAAATCGAGCGCCAATACAATCAGGCACTCGAACTGCACGCCCGCACTTTCTTGGAAAGCGAATAGCGGACAACTCGCGGCCTTTATGCCCGTGGCTCATTTCGTCCAGTTGACGTCTCCCAGCGAATTGGTTAGCCTCCCCTAGCGCCGACATTTGTTCCAATTTTTTTGCTCGGGGATTCCATGAATCAAAAGAAGGTTACCCGGATCTCGCGGAGAGATTTCGCCCAGCGCGCGATTCTGTTTTCGGCGACCGCCACCCTCGCTCCGGCCGCAATCACCAATGCTCAGTCTTCACTGACGCCAGCTTCCCACCAGGACCAGCCGAATTTGCCGAAGCTGGAAGCTGCGAGTCAGGCCGAAGCGGACGCCAGATTGCAGCAGGTAATAGCGCTGCACGGCCCGCAATTTGATGATGGCCAAAAAGCCCTACTCAAGACATTGTGCGTCATGGTTCAGCCATCTTTGGATAAGGTTAGGGCTTTTCCGCTTGCGAATAGTGATGGTCCGGCGCTGGTGCTGAAACCTCTGGTGGAGCGCGAGAAGAAGCCACAGGCGCCCCACGCAGCAGCAACGCCGAAGAATTCCTGACGGGAGACCGAATGCTGAAGGAAGCAGTGTTGTTCCAGACCGTCAGCGAATTGGCGAAACAAATCCAATCCAAGCAAATCTCGCCAGTGGAGCTGGCCGAAAGCTATTTGCAGCGCAGCCAGGATCTGGGTCCTCGATTCAATGCCTACGCTCGCCTGACGCCCGAGATCGCGCTGCAACAAGCACACGCCGCAGAAAAAGAAATTCAACGCGGACATTACCGTGGGCCACTGCACGGTATCCCTTATGCCGCGAAGGATCTACTTGCCGTGAAGGGAATTCCCACCACGTGGGGAGCGAAGCCTTTCGCCGATCAGATATTCGACTACAACGCGACTGTCATCGATCACCTCAATAACGTTGGCGCCGTCATGATCGGTAAAGCCGCTATGATCGAGCTCGCCGGCGGCATGGGATACATGTACGCCTCAGCGTCGTTGCAGGGCGAGACGAAAAATCCATGGGACACCAAATGCTGGACGTGCGGGTCTTCTTCCGGGTCAGGTGCAATCGTATCCGCGGGCCTCGCGGCTTTTGCAATTGGCACGGAAACGTGGGGCTCGATCGTGTGTCCATCGGCATTCTGCGGCATCAGCGGCTTTCGTCCCACCTTTGGCCGCGTAAGCCGGCACGGCGCAATGGCGCTGGCCTACTCGATGGACAAGATCGGGCCGATGGCGCGCTCGGCGGAGGATTGCACGCGCATCTTCGCGGCAATTGCCGGGCACGACGTTCTCGATCGCAGCACGTTGCCCGTGGACAAGGCTGCGTTCACGTATTCTCCTGCTGCCGAACTTAGCTCGCGGCCACTAAAAATCGGTTGGCTAACGAATGCCTGGAAGGAGTTGAACCCTGCTCTCGGCAAAGTGATTGATGCCGCGCACAAATATCTGCGCAAGCGCTTCCCAGCGGTGAAAGATGCCGCGCTGCCGGAAGGCCCTTGGGAAGATGCGGCGAACATCACCTTGCAGTGTGAAGTCGCCTCCTCATTTTCCGACCTGATTCGTTCTGGTCGCGTGAAGGAATTGAATGATCCTCTCGGGCGCGTCGCAGGATACGTCAGCCAAACGGTGTCTGGCGCGGACTACACATCGGCACAACGTATCCGTGAAATTCTGCAGAAGAAGATGGCAGAGCTATTTGACACTTACGACGTGCTGGTTACGGCAGCGCAGCCGATTGCTGCGACGCCACTCGACTTGAATCTGTTTACCGGACTCAATTTCCCCGACCCGCTAGGGGGCATCGGCAATCTCTGCGGCCTGCCGGCGCTATCCGTGCCGTGCGGGTTCACCGACAAGAATCTCCCGGTTGGTTTGCAATTTGTGGGGCGTGCGGGCGATGATGCGGCGGTTTTGCAAGCAGGCCGCACGTTTCAGGCCGGAAGCGAGTGGCATCGCAAACATCCAACAATCAAATAGCAGAATTTACGGCACACTAGATTCGCCCGTGCAACACTTCTCGGACGATACGTAGGAACGCGAATCGGCTGAACGGCTTCGACAATAACCGAACCGAGGGGTCCGCATCGGCCATTTCTGTCGCCGCGTGCTCGCTGTAGCCCGACATGAAAACCACGCAAAGACCCGGATGCTCGCGCTGCAGGCAGACGGCGAGTTCCTGGCCGGTCATGCCCGGCATCACCATATCCGTTACCAGCAAATCGATCTTGCCGCGGTGCTCGGCTGCCAGCCGGATCGCATCGGCTCCGTCTTTCGCTTCGATGACTTCATATCCGCCCGTCTCCAGAAATTGCCGCGCGATTTCTCGCACATCTTGTTCGTCTTCCGCTAACAGAACCGTCTCGGTGCCCTTGGGAATCTCGCTAATCGGCCGGGCGATGCCGGGATGTTCTTCAACCTGGTCCACGCGAGGCAAGTAAATCTTGAAGGACGTTCCCTGGTCGACTTCGCTGTAGACCCAGATGAAGCCGCCACTCTGCTTGACGATGCCGTAAACCGTGGCCAGGCCAAGGCCGGTACCCTTGCCCTTTTCTTTCGTGGTGAAAAAGGGTTCGAAAATGTGAGCCTGCGTTTCCGCGTCCATTCCCGTTCCGTTGTCGGTCACCACCAATTGAACATAGGAGCCCGGTTTCATCAGCGGGTGCGTGGATGTGTAGCCCTGGTCCAATTCCAGATTGCTTGTTTCGATCAGCAACTTTCCGCCGTTGGGCATCGCGTCGCGTGCATTGACCGCCAGGTTCATCAGCACTTGTTCCATCTGGCTCGCGTCGGCGCGAATCATGCCAAGATCGCTGGCCGTGTGAATCGCCAATTCGATATCTTCGCCAATCAAGCGCGGTAGCAATTTTCCCATCTCTTCCACGATAGTGTTGAGGTTCATCACCTGCGGTTGCAGAACCTGCATGCGGCTGAAGGCCAACAATTGTCGCGTAAGGGTTGCGGCCCGGTCGGCCGAACGATCGATCTGCTGAATCTTGCGAGTGATCTGGTCGCCTGGCGCCAGCAAACTCAAGAGCAACTCGGTGTGCCCTTTGATGACCATCAGCAAATTATTGAAATCGTGCGCGACGCCGCCTGCCAACCGCCCGATCGCCTCCATCTTTTGCGCCTGGCGCAATTGACCTTCCAGATGCTTTCGTTCGCTGATGTCCTGAGCAACCACCAGACGGACGCGCCGCCCGGCATAAGCCAGTTCGTGAGATATCAACTCGACGTCGAAGGTCCGGCCATCTTTCGCCCGGTGCACCCAAATTCCGTGTTCCTCGAAACCAGGTGCAATACCCTTCACGTAAGCTCGTGCAGGTTCGCGTTCGGACTGCGGGCGAATATCCAGAATGGACATATTTGCGAATTCTTGCGCTGTATATCCGTACTGGTGCAGTGTCGCCTGATTCACGCGCAGGAAACGCAGCGACTCAACCTCGTAGAGCCAAGTCGCCATCGGGCTATGTTCGAACAACAAGCGGAGAATGGCTTCATTCTTGCGCAACTCGTCTTCGGCGCGTCTCCGTTCGATGGCTAACGCGATGTGTCCGCCCACCGAGTCCAGGAACTCCAAATCGCGCAGGCCGTAGGCATTTTCGTTTTGATAATGCTGTACTACCAGAACTCCGATGGTCGCGGTCGGCGTTTTCAGCGGAACACCGAGCCACGCAGGAGATGGCGAGCCTACCAACTCCACTTCGCCTTCCGCCGCCAGCCGATCGAAATCCGATTGCGGGATTAGCTTGGCGCGACCCGTGCGAAAAACGTAAGCCGTGCAACTGCGGCCGACTCGTTGCGGTGGTGGTGCCACGTCATACTCATCGGCAAAAAATGGAAATTGGAAGGTGTCGTGGTCCGGATTGTGCAGGGCGACGAAGCAGTTTTCCGCAGGCAGAATCCTTTTCAACGCATGGTGAATCCGCTTAAGCAACTGGTCCAGGTTTGAAGTTTGATTTAACGCATGAACTACGTCGGAAATAACCTGGCGCTCGTCTTCCATGCGCTGCAGGTCCGTCACATCGCTGCCGTGCAGCAGAATGCCCTCGAGGTTGGGATCCTCCAGGCGATTGCGAAATGTCAGTTGAATCCAGCGCCACGAACCATCGCGGCAACGAAAACGGCTGCGTTCGCAAACTGTTGTCCCCGGCGTGGCACCAACCTGCTTCAAACGCTCGCGAACATTGCCCGTGTCCATGGCGTGAACAATTGCGTGAACGCTACGCCCGAGAAGTTCTTCGGGGCGGTATCCGAGCAAGGAATGAAAACTGGAATTGGCGAACTGAATCGAACCATCGGCCAAGAGAATGGCGATAAGTTCGCGCGTGGAATCAATTAACGCTGCAAGCTGCTGCGCCCCGATTCGTAATCCGGGCTCTGTAACGGTTCTCTCTGCCATTGCGTTGCCGCTTCGCGCGCCGGGCGGTGCGCACGTGACCCAACCGGCTGGACGTTCGGAAGCCTCCGAAAAACGACCTGCAACCCCGATTTGCTTGCCTGTGAAAAAGGATGTCTCTACCTAACCTTAACGAGTGGAATGAGTTTCGTAAATCCGCAAGACACGGAAGGTTTCGAAAGCATGACTGTACGTGCGGACAGGTTTGGATTGGCGCGGTTGGTTCTTTACCGTACCAATTAAATAATACACCCGGAAATATTTGCGGCGGTAGTGGCTTTTAGAAGGTTTAGGTCTCAGCCCAGCAGAAACCCGCTTACCGCCACGACTATGCCGAGTATTCCTACCCCGATACTGGCCATCCAGAAGATGCGTTTCTTGGTCAGCAGCGTCAGCGAGCAGATAATCAGGGCGATTTCCAGCAGTACTTCGGCGGCATCGAAACGATCGCCGCGTCGGCCAATCAATTCCTTTTCTTTCTCGAAGTCTTTGGCTTTCTCGCTGGCCTGTTCCTTCTCTTTTTCGTAGCGCTCAGATTCCTTTGCGTATTTCTCGCGCAGCTTCTCGGTCGTTTCTTTGTCGACGGGCGCGAATGTCCCCAAAATGTCCGACACGCCCTGCATTTCATGCGAACGGCTGTTTTTTGCCTGGTAGTAAGCCCATTGATCGTTTGCCTGGCCCTGCAAAATAATCTCTTCGGTGCTGGCGCGATGCCCCAGCAGCGTGACCATCGCTACCATCACTGCAAGAATGGCCAATGTTACGGAAACGGGAAGTACCAGCGGGTTACTCTCGTGCCCTTCGTGCCCCTCGGGGGGCTCCATAACTTCGTGCATGTGCCGCCTTTCCTGGTGAAGGAATCAACCGGCTAGTTGGTTGGCGATGCTTTGTAGCCCTTCATGGGTAGCGGAAATCGTCCTGTCAATGTCGGCGTCTGTGTGCGAAGCCGAAACGAACGCAGCTTCGAACTGCGAAGGCGCAAGAAAGATACCGCGATCCAGCATTTCGCGGAAGTACCTGGCGTAGAGCTTCGTATCCGATGCCTTCGCGGAAGCGTAATTGGTGACAGGCTGCGGAGCAAAAAATATTGTCGATAGCGACCCGATGCTGTTGACCTGGGCCGCGACGCCGGTCTTGACCAACGCGTGCCGCAAACCCGCGACCAGTTTGCTGGCCAGCGTGTCGATGCGTTCATACAGCCCTGGCTCGCTTAATTCTTTAAGAGTGGCAATGCCCGCGCTCATGGCGAGCGGATTCCCGGCAAGCGTCCCTGCCTGATACACAGGCCCAAGCGGCGCGACGTTATTCATGAGTTCCGCGCTGCCACCGTAGGCAGCCACTGGCACTCCACCGCCGATGATTTTGCCCATTGTCGTCAAGTCGCCCTGCACACCTAGCTTTTGTTGTGCTGAACCATTTTGCAGGCGAAAGCCGGTAATTACCTCGTCCATAATGAGCAGCGCGCCATCCTTTTTGGTGATGTCTCTCAGGCCCTTGAGGAAGCCGTTTTCGGGTAGAACGACGCCCATATTCGCCGCAATTGGCTCCACGATAACCGCGGCGATTCTGCCGGAATGTTGCGCGAATGTCCGTTCAACACCAGCCAGATCGTTGTACGGCACATTTAGGGTGAGTTCGGCCAGGGCTTGAGGGACTCCAGGGCATTCCGCGATTCCCAAGGTTGCTAAACCAGATCCGGCTTGAGAAAGGAAACTGTCGGCATGTCCGTGATAGCAGCCTTCGAACTTCACAATCAAGTCGCGTTTTGTGACGCCGCGCGCCAGACGCACTGCGCTCATCGTGGCTTCTGTGCCGCTCGAAACGAATCGCACTTTTTCCAGGAACGGAATGGCCCTGATGATGAGCGAGGCTAGCTCTAGCTCAAGTTCAGTAGTGACTCCAAAACTGGTTCCGCGCTTAGCTTGCTCGACAATCGCTGTAGTTACCGCGGGATGCGCATGTCCCAGCAACATGGCGCCCCACGAACACACATAATCCAGCAACACGTTCCCATCGGCGTCGTATAAATGCTGACCGCTGCCTCGTTCGATGATTAGCGGCTCGCCGCCAACCGAGCGGAATGCGCGCACCGGGCTGTTTACGCCGCCGACCAATACCTTCTCGGCCTTTTCGAAAATTTCCCGCGAGCGGCGGCGATTCGTTTTTACCTGTGTATGTGTTGCACTCATCTGCGCACCTTTAGCGAATTATGGCTTCAACCAGCGGGCTACGTCCTTGGCATGATAGGTCAGAATGATGTCCGCCCCCGCTCTCTGTATGCCTGTTAGAATTTCCAGCACCACGCGCTTCTCTTCAACCCAATCCTTCTGCGCAGCCGCCTTCACCATGGCGTATTCACCGCTGACGTTATACGCCGCCACAGGCACATCAAAATGGTCGCGAACGATGCGGATGATGTCCAGATAGGGTAGAGCTGGCTTCACCATCACCATGTCCGCGCCTTCTTCCAGGTCAAGGGCTACCTCTTTCAACGCTTCGCGAGCGTTGCCCGGATCCATCTGGTAGCTGCGGCGATCGCCTGACTGAGGCGCAGACTGTGCAGCTTCGCGAAATGGCCCGTAAAACCCGGAACAATATTTTGCTGCGTAAGCCATGATGGGAATGTTTTCGAACTTGTGGTCGTCCAGCTTCGCGCGTATCGCGCCCACTCGGCCATCCATCATGTCCGACGGGGCGACAATGTCGGCTCCAGCTCGAGCATGCGAAAGCGCTTGCTCCGCCAGGATTTCCAGCGTCGGGTCGTTGGCCACATCGCCATGTTCCAGGACGCCGCAATGGCCGTGGTCGGTGTACTCGCAAAGACATACATCGGTCATTACAAGCAGCTTCAGATTCGCTTTGCGAATCGCCTCAATTGCTCGCTGCACTACACCATCTTTCAGCAGCGAACTAGCGCCCCGGGGATCTTTTGATTCGGGCAGGCCAAACAAAATAATCGCCGGAATGCCCAGCGACTCTACTTCCCTGCACTCTTCAACAATCTTGTCCACCGATTGCTGGTGGATTCCTGGCATCGAGCCAATTTCTTTGCGAACGCCAGTGCCCGGACATACGAACATCGGATACACAAATCCCGCGGTACTGAGTCGGGTCTCGCGCACCATGTTTCGCAATGCCTCTGTGCGGCGAAGTCGCCGCGGTCGATGTGTCGGAAAACTCATCTGCGTTTCACTCCTGCGGGCAAAGCTGCCCCTGATCCTGATACTGCAAAATGTTGAATTAAGGCACGAATCACGCCATCGACCGTAGTGTTTTCCGCCTGAATCAGCCGCTCAATTCCGGCATCACGCAACGCCCCCTCGGTCACCGGACCAATCGCGGCAAAAACAATAGTGCGTGACAACTTACAGAAATCTTCCGAGCCCGCCAGTTCCTGACAATGACGTACCGCGGATGGGCTGAAGAATAACACCGCATCTGCAGCGCCCTCCGCTATCGCTTCCGAAAACCTCGCCGCTACATGGCTTGGCCGGACGGTCTTGTACGCGACAATATCGGTTACCGTCGCGCCGAGATGTTCCAGCGTGTTAATCAAGTCTGGATTGGATCGATCACTGCGCGGCAACAGGACACGTTTATCTTTCACCTCACTTGCCAATTCCTGCGCCAGCGAAACTCCGTCATGCCTCACTGCTTCATAACTTACTTCGAGGCCCGCCTCACGCGCAGAGCCACCTGTCGTCGGTCCAACCACCGCTATCCTGGCGACTCCTGCGGCTTTCTGTAACGTCATACCGCAGCGCACACATGCGTCTTGCAGAGCACGCACCGCGTTCTGACTCGTAAGGAAGATCCAGTCGAATCGCCCCAACGATCGAATAGTCTCATCCAGCAAAATCACATCATCGGGCAAAGCGATGGCGATTAACGGCAACACGATCGGGATCGCCGCGCGCGCGCGCAGTGCCGCGACCAGTGGCCCACTCTGTTCCGCGGCACGAGTAACCACGATGCGTTTCCCTTGCAACACGTTTGCGCTGGAATTACCCACGGGCGCGTGCGACCTCTTCCAGGATGTTACGCGCACCACCTTCGGCCAGCAGATGCGCCATTTTCTCGCCAAGCTGAGCGGCCTGGTCGGGAGGCGCCGTGAGTCGTTCGCGCACATACTGCGCACCGTCCACCGAACAGACAACCGCGTCCATTACCAATTCCCCGCGCTCCATGCGCGCCCAAGCTCCTAGCGGAACCTGGCAGCCACCTTGCAACACCGAAAGCAACGAGCGTTCCGCAATAATCGCGGTGCGTGTCTCGAGATCATCCAATTTGCCCAGAATTTCCGCCGCTTCTGTATCTTTCACCCGCGACTCAATCGCAATTGCTCCTTGCCCCACCGCCGGCAACGAAACGTCCGGCGAAAGCGCTTCAGTAATCTTGGCACTCCAGCCCAGGCGGTCCAGCCCCGCTTTCGAAAGCACAATGGCATCGTATTCGCCGCTTTCAACTTTACGCAGACGAGTATCGACGTTGCCGCGCAACTCACGAATGTCCAAATCCTGCCGGTAATGCCGCAATTGCGCCTGCCTGCGAAGACTGCTGGTGCCAACACGAGCGCCGTGCTTCAACGCGGAAAGCACTGTGCCCTTGTTCGAAACGAGGCAATCGCGTACATCATCGCGACGGCATACTGCCGGAAAGGACAGGCGCGACGGGGTTTCTGTAGGGATATCTTTCACGCTGTGAACCGCCAGGTCCACGCTTTCGTCGAGCAGCGCTTCTTCCAGTTCCTTGATGAAGATGCCCTTGCCGCCAATTTGCGTAAGCGGCGCTTGCTGCATCTTGTCGCCGGACGTCTTGATAATAACGATCTCGGCTTCAACGCCGGTCAGTTGAAAGAGCTGCTTGCGGACAAATTCCGCTTGCCAGCGAGCCAGAATACTTCCACGACTTCCAATACGCAGGGGCCTCACGGTTTCTCCCGATCGGATAAATATAAATCCCGAAGCGCTTCGACGTTCTGGACTTTCTTCCGATGCTCTTTCTCGGCGCGAAGGCGTTCGGCTGGCGAAATGAGCAGCTTCTCGATCATTTCATCCATCATCGCTCCGATCTGTTGCTGGTCTTCGGCGGTAAAATGATTCGTGCCAGCCAGTTTTTCCTGGAGGAACCGCGCACGCCTCTGCTTCAGGCTACTGCGCAGTGTATCTAATACGCCGATCAACTCCACACTGGCCTGCCAGGAGATAAATTTGCCGACATGCTCTTCCACGAGCGCTTCAGCCTTGGGCACTTCGCTTTGCCGCGCGCTGCGATTCTGCTGCACAATCTCCGTCAAGTCATCTATCGTGTACAGATAAGCGTTATACAGACTTGCGACGGCGGGTTCGATATTTCGCGGCATTCCCAGATCCATTAGGAACAGCGCCTTATTGCCGCGAGCGGACATGGCCCGTTCAATTAGCGCCTTGGTGAGCAGCGTTTCCTGCACGCCCACCGCAGACACGATGATGTCGGGAAGCTTGAGCGAAGATTCCCATTCGCCCCACTCCAGGACCTTTCCGTTGTACTGCTGCGCGAATTCTTCGGCCTTTTCGCGCGAACGGTTGGTCAGATACAGCCGGCCAATATTCCTGTCGCGCAGTTGAGAAATCACTTGCTCGCTGATCGTTCCCGCCCCCAGCACCAGAGCGCTGCGATCATTCAGTTTGCCGAAAATTCGTTCCGCAAGCTTCATTCCAGCCGAGGCGACTCCCATCGGGCGGGTGCCAAGCTCAGTTTCCGCCCGAACACGCTTGCCAATCTCCAGGGCCGCTTGAAACAGACGGTTCAGCACTGGGCCGGTGACGTGATGCTCCTGCGCACGCATGTAAGCCTGCCGGACCTGTCCTAAAATTTCGGCCTCACCCAGCAGCATCGATTCCAATCCGGCGGACACCCGGAACAAATGGCGGACAGCGTCGTGGTCGTAATGGTGATAAAGCGAAGGATTCAGCTTATCCGGCTGGACGCAATGAAAGGAACTCAAGAACGAAGAAAGCGCATTGGCGGATTCGCGATTGGCGGATTGGTGCACACCATACACTTCGCTGCGATTACAGGTCGACAGCACCAGCGTTTCTTCCAAAATTCCCTGCGCCCGCAATTCTTCCGAAGCTCGCTGCGCCTGCTCGGTCGAGAAGGACACCCGTTCGCGCACCTCCACGGGTGCCGTGCGAAAATTCAGACCGACGAGGACGATCTCCATGCCGCGAGTAGCGCGCTCCTAAAAATAGCGGTGATGCTGCGAAAAATAGAGGTTCACCACCGTGAAACTCAGCATCACAAGAACAAAGTTGAACACGCACAACATTGAGGCCCGCGCACCTCGCCACGTTGCTGAGCGTGCCAACTGCAGATAAATTGCGTAAAGAACCAGAACCACCAGTGTGACGATGTACTTCGGGTCGGAATACGAACTGTGTCCCGGCAAGCGATCCACCGCTAGAAATCCCAAAGCTGTCCCCACGGCGATGGTTATCAAACCAACGAGCACGCTGGTGTGGCTCATACGCTCCAGCAATTCCAAGGGAGGCAGACGCCAAACAACTTCGCCAAGGCGGCGAATCCGCAGCAGTCGTCCCTCTGCCAGGTACATCACACTTAACACGCAAGAAAGGGCGAACGCGGCGTACGCTAAAATGCTCAAAGTCACATGAAGCGCAAACACTACCCCATGAGCTTGCGTCGGAGTGCCCGGATGGTCGGGCATCAGGTAAGCCGTAAAGAAGAACGCCAGAATTACCGGCATGACAAACGCGCCCACGGTGCGCTGCCGATGATAGATCTCCAGGCACAAATATGTTACGGCGAGCAACCAGCCAAACAGGGACATGGAACCCTGCAGATCGTGATACGGTACGGAATGCATCGCGCGGGCGCGAAACAATAGCGCCAGGTAATGAGCGCCTAACCCCAGAAATAACAATAAGGTAGCGAACCGGCCGGTTACTTCTTTGCCGGTGTAAAGGAAACGGATATACAGGCCCATACTCGAGAGATAGGCGAGAACCGTTAGCAAAACGAACGTTTGAGTCATCGGCCTTGTCCACGCCGATCTGGGCGGAAGCGGAAGCGCGCCCTGTCCCAGGTTGCGCTATAGTCTTTCATGTCAGTATAGCTTAGTTCTTACGCTATCCCTTATGCTGTGGCAAACCTCACAGCGCGGTACGGTTGAATTTGTTATCCTTTGCCTATAAGGAACTATGACTGACCAAGCCCTGACAGTGTCTCGGAAGAACCTGTTCCTGCGCGCCTGCCGTTGCGAGCCAGTTCCCCGGCTTCCTGTTTGGATGATGCGCCAGGCGGGCCGTTACCTGCCCGAATACCGCGAAATTCGCGCAAAGCACTCATTTCTGGAAGTTTGCAAGACCCCTGACCTGGCTGTGGAAGTATCACTTCAGCCTTTTCGGCGTCTCGGAGTTGACGCCATTATCATCTTCTCGGACATTTTGATCCCCGCCGAAGCTATGGGACTCGCACTGGAACTGGGCGACGCGGGGCCAAACCTGCCCGAACCCGTGCGCACGGAAGCCGACGTCAGAAAATTGCATCTCTTTGATCCGGAAGTGGAAACAGGCTTCTTGATGGAAGCTTTGCGGCGCACCATTTCCCAAGCGGGCCCTGACGTTCCCGTTTTGGGATTCGCTGCTTCACCTTGGACACTTGCTTGCTACATGGTCGAAGGTCGGACAAAAGAAGGATTCGCCACCGTTAAGGAATTTCTATATCGCGAACCAAAAGTGTTTCGCGAATTGCTGCACAAAATTGCTCAGGCGACGATTCTCTACCTGAAAGGCCAGATTGCCGCGGGCGTATCGGCTATTCAGCTCTTCGACACTTGGTGTGGTGAACTTGCTTCAGGCGATTACACAGATTTCGTTTTGCCGGTTGTGAAGGAGATTATCGCGGGACTTGGAAATAAAGTGCCGGTGATCTACTACACGAAAGCTTCGCACCATTTGCTTCCGGCCATTGTGCGCGCTGGTGCCGATGTCTTAAGCGTGGACTGGCGAATTCCGCTATCGGAAGTTCGAAAGCTGGCAGGACCGCGCGTCGCCCTGCAAGGCAATTTCGACCCGGCGGTGCTGTTCGCGCCAGCCGAAAAAATACGCCAGACTACTTTGAATATCGTCGACGAGCTCGGCGGCCACGGACACATTTTGAATTTGGGCCACGGCATCTTGCAGCACACACCCGTGGAGAACGCACAACTCTTTATTCACACCGGTCAGCAGGCGGCCCTACCCGAGGCTCAACCGGCGGTCCAATCGCGGCCGTAAGCACGTCAGGAGGTACAGGACCTTGTCATTACTAATGAATCCGACGTTGCGCGAGATGCGCGAAGAACTAGCCGTAGGCGAGAAATTCGTAAGCCGCTACAACCGTCCTGGTCCGCGCTACACCAGCTATCCCACCGCACCGGTTTGGACCGACTCTTTCGGCCCGAAAGAGCACGAAGAAGCCATCGCGAAGGCTGACGTAAAACAGTCGCCCGTTTCGCTCTACATGCACCTGCCTTTCTGTGAGAGCTTGTGTCTCTTTTGCGCTTGTAACGTCATCATCCAGAAAAATAAAAGCGTCACGCCACCCTATCTCGATGTACTTAAGAAAGAGACCGACCGCATCAGCCGCGGCGTATCGCGCAGCCGTCACGTCACACAGTTTCACTGGGGTGGCGGTACTCCCACTTATCTCTCGCCCGAGCAGATCGAAGATCTTTTCGGCTACACGCGCGAGCGCTTCGCTTTTGCACCCGATGCCGAGATTGGCATTGAGGTCGACCCGCGTGTAACTACGCGCGCCCATCTGGAAACCGTTCGCAAGATGGGCTTCAACCGCTTGAGCATGGGCATCCAGGATTTCAAGCCGGAAGTCCAGAAGGCCATTCATCGCATTCAGCCCTACGAGGTTACGCGCGACCTGATCGCCAACGCTCGTGAACTTGGCTTCGACAGTATCAACGTGGATTTAATCTACGGGCTGCCGCACCAGACTGCCGAAACTTTCGCACACACTGTGGAACAAATCGTCGGTCTCTCTCCCGACCGCGTTGCGATGTTCAGCTACGCGCATGTGCCTTGGCTCAAGAAGCAGCAAGGCTCCTTCGTGAAGTTCCTGCCGGAAGGAATGCAAAAGTTTGATATTTTCCGCAGCGGCTTGCTGGCATTCATGGAAGCCGGCTATCTGTACATCGGAATGGATCATTTCGCGAAAGAGAACGACGAACTCGCAGTCTCGCAGCGGAACCGCACCTTGCACCGAAATTTTCAGGGCTATACCACCAAGGCTGGCGCCGATCTGTACGGCATGGGCATCACCGCCATTAGCGGCATCCAGGATTGCTACGCACAAAATCATCGCGACATCCCGTCCTGGGAAAGGGCCGTGCAAGACCGTGGCATCGCCACCATGCGCGGCTATCGCCTCTCGCAGGACGACATCATTCGCCGCGAGGTTATTAGTCGCCTGCTCTGCCACACCGTCATCGTCAAAGACGAAATTTCCAAGAAGTTTGGAATTGATTTCGACGAATATTTCGCTCCAGAACTCGAGCACCTGAAAATGCCGCAGGAAGATGGACTCGTTGTCGTGACTGGCAATGAAATTCGCACCGTGTGGCTGGGCCGAATCTTTATTCGCAACCTGGCCATGGTGTTTGATCCTTACCTCGAAAAACAACAACTCGCCTCCAGGCCGCTGTTTTCGAAAACACTCTAGGGCAGCGAGGGCGATTCCATGGCGAATAAGGTTCAGGCTCTCGTCGTAGGCGCGGGCATTTCCGGCCTAAGCACGGCTTTCGGACTGCAAAAAGCCGGCATCGATACGCTATTGGTTGAGTCGGCCGCTCGACCGGGCGGGGTTATCAAATCCGTCAAACGCGACGGCTATCTTGTGGAGTGCGGCCCGCAGAGCTTCAGCGGGAATGCATATGTCACGGCTCTTTGCCAGGATCTTGGCATCCTCGAAGAACGGCTAGTGGCCGATTCGCGAGCGCCACGGTACGTCCTCATCGACGGAAAGTTACAACTCGTACCGATGAGCCCGCCTTCCCTGCTATTTTCTTCACTCATGGGCGGCGGCACTCGGACCGCGATCGTGCGCGACATCTTCGGCAAAAGCCAGGCACCTGAGCCCGACGAATCCGTGGCAAATTTTATCCGCAGAAAATATTCCTCCACGTTGCTGGACCGGCTCGTCGGACCGTTTGTCTCCGGAATTTATGCAGGCGATCCGGAAAAGTTGAGCCTACGCGCGGCGTTCCCGATTCTCTATCAGGCAGAAAAAGCATCGGGCAGTATTTTGCGCGGCATTTTCAAGGTGATGAAGAGCAAGAAGAAGGCTGCGGCTCCCGGACCTCGAGAAAGGCCCACGCTGCAATCCTTTCGCGAAGGCAACGAGACGCTGGTGCAGGCTCTTGCGGCAAAATTGGGGGATCGCCTGCGGTGCGCTACAGAAATTTCTTACATCGATCACATCGATTCTAGCCCGCAAGTCAATGCACCGAGATTTCGAATTACGCTTCGAGGACCGCGCGGTGCAGAAATAATTGAGGCGGAGCGCCTGGTGCTCGCCGTTCCTACGGATGTTGCGGGGAAGTTGCTTGCTCGTGTGGATTCCAGTTTCGAATCCGATCTGGTACCGGTTGAGTATTCCGGCGTCGCTGTCGTGTCGCTCGCTTACCGGGATGAAGACCTGGGTCATCCCGCAGACGGATTCGGTTTTCTGGTGCCGCGATCTTCCAAACTCAGCATCCTCGGCACGGTCTGGAATTCGTCTTTATTCCCCGGCCGCGCTCCTGAAGGGCATACGCTCATTACCAATTTCGTCGGTGGCGCCACCAATCCCGGAGCGCTGGGCACGACTGGGTCAGACCTCGTCGCGCAAGTTCACCGCGAACTGACGCCGCTTATGGACGCGCGGAAAGAACCGGTCTTCTCCAACGTGACGATCTGGCAGCGTGCGATTCCTCAATACAATCTTGGCCACACGGCGAGGCTTGCCAATCTTGAAACAACGCGCGCGAAATATCCCGGTTTGTGGTTTGCTGGGAATTACCTCACTGGCCCCGCCGTCGGCACGTGCGTCGAGCAAGCGGCCAAGGTTGCCGACGAAGTGCGTGTCAGCTTCGCCAACTAAACCTAGGGGATGGCTTCAGGCTATGCCGAAAACGGCTCCCTCGATCTGCTCGATTTTAACCCTCGAGGTAGGTTCAGTTTGTTCCACGATTACGGTGCGCCAGGCGAATCTCTCTCCGCTTGGCGGCTTCTCGCCAGCGGCGGCGCTCTTCATTGGTCTTCAATATCAGTGGCGGCACAGCCTTGGGCACGCGCGTATGCTCGTCTATCGCTACAAACGTCACGTAGGCCGTCGTCGTCTGCTTCCTCTCGCCGGTCAATAAATTTTCCGAATGCACTTCGACGCCAACTTCCAGCGAAGTGTTAAAAACGCGATTGACGTGCGACCTCAACATCACGATTTCGCCCAAACTGACTGAATTTCGAAAATCGATATAGTCAACCGAAGCCGTCACTACGTAGCTGTTCGAATGCCGGCTCGCCGCCATTGCTGCCACGATATCAACCATATGCATCACGCGGCCGCCCAAAAGCTTTCCCAAAGCATTCGTTTCCGCCGGCAAAACCACTTCAGCCATTTCCGACGCTGAAGCGCTTACGGGTTTCCCTTTTAGCTTTTCCTGCGCAGTTTCACTTCCGTTTTTGCGTACCACTTTCTTCATCTCGCCTCTTCCCGACGTCTCTTTGGCCACTGTTCTGCTCCACCGTATAATACGAGAGACCGCCATGACCAACCAAAACAAAAACCGCCGCGAGAAGCTTGAACAATTCGTTGAGCAAAATCCCAATGATGCATTTTCGCGCTACGGCTTGGCCCTTGAATGCATAAAAGAAGAAGATCGCGCCGCTGCGGACAAGCACTTTCGCGTCTTGCTGATAGAGCACGCCGACTACGTTCCCGCCTACCTGATGTACGCGCAAATGCTGGTTCAACAGGAACGCAAGGTGGAAGCTAAGCTCGTTTTGACCAGCGGCATCGATGCCGCGACGCGCCAACAGAATTCGCATGCCCGTTCGGAATTAGAAGCGCTGCTCGCGGAACTTTCCTAAATCTCTATCCGTTATTGCAATGTAGCATTCGCTATTGCGTTTCAATCTGCGTGATATAGTTTCCCGCCGGAGGATCGCTCACTTTGAGTTCCGCGTCGCCACTGCGCAAGGAAATTGACTACGCTCGCGCCAAGCGTCTGGCATGGTCGCTGGGCGCTGTGGGCTTCCTGATTCAGATGGCGTTCAACGGGCGCTATGGATATTTTCGCGACGAGCTCTACTATCTCGCCGCCAGCGACCACCTCGCATTCGGCTACGTCGATTTCGCACCATTGATAGCATGGCTGGCGCACGCGTTTCGCATTGTCTTTGGCAGCTCGCTTCACGCCATCCGTCTCTTGCCGGCGCTGGCGTTCGGCGCGGAAGTCGCTCTCACAGGCTTCATCACTTTGGAACTCGGCGGCAAGCGTTGGGCGATTTTTCTAGCTTGTATCTCTACTCTTCTCGCTCCCACGATTTTGGGAAACGGCACCCGTTTGGCCATGAACCCGATCGAACCACTGTTCTGGATGGGCTGCATCTATGTGCTGCTTCTGGCCATCAACCGCGATCAACCGAAGCTATTGATCTGGTGCGCCGTACTGCTCGGATTTGGCCTGCTCAACAAACATTCAACGATTTTCTTTCTCGGCGCGCTGGTTGCGGCCATGCTCCTCGCACCCCAGCGCCGCCTGCTGACCAGCAAATGGTTCTGGGCTGCAGCCGCGATCGCGTTCCTGATCGCTCTACCCAACATCGTCTGGCAATATGCCCACCACTTTCCCACGCTGGAAGATTTGCGCAACGTAAAAGCGACGCATAAGAACATAGAACTTCCGCCGCTGCCCTTTCTTGGGCAGCAGATCATGATGCTGAACCCAATGACTGCAATGGTCTGGCTCGTCGGCTTGGGTTATCTTCTGTTCCATCCTGTTGGCAAGCGCTATCGCGTGCTTGGCTACACGTATCTGATTTTTCTTGCAGTGATGATGGCCC
>DASXLU010000268.1:0-5717 GCA_036496065.1 Candidatus Acidiferrum sp. | reverse complement strand
CTTCATGCGCTCGAGCGCCCAGAATAGATCGACGGCAGTGGGGCGAGTTTTCGAAAGCACGTCGCAGATTTGAGTGAATTCAAGTTTCAGTTCGCCGATGGATTTCGCCTTGGACTTTTGCACGCCGATGGCGACACCCATGGCCGCGGCTACACCGATGGCAGGCGCGCCGCGGATGACCATTTCACGGATCGCTTTGGCCACGTCCTGATAGTCGGTATATGTGTGATTGATTTCTTCAGCAGGAAGACGGCGCTGGTCCAGCATCACGACACCGTTTTCGGTCCACTCAATGGGTTGCGCGACGTACATCTTGGCAAATCCTCTCTTGTGTCTTTCTATTGTAAAGGACGGCGTGCGAGAAACGAACTCAATGCGGCTTGGGCATTTCGGTGAAGCCCTTGGTGGAGAGCAGCGCCGCGGCGGCGATGAGGGAATTGTAGCCGAGATGCATCAAGTAGCTGGCGAAGACGCTGCCGGTTCTGGCTCGAACCAGCGTAAAAATGACGCCAACGATGATTAAGACCGTAACGAGACTCCAGGTCCATCCAAGCTGGTAGCCGTGCATCAGTCCGAAGAGGACGCCAGTAATGAAAATGCCGGGCGCGACGCCAAAGGAACGGGCGAAGAGTGGGTAAAGGTAGCCGCGAAACAGCGTTTCTTCCACCAGGGGCGCTACGATCACCGCCATCGCCATGAAGAGCAATGCGGTTTGGCGAATTTTGAAAAGTTCCTCGACGGGCAGATTTTCGGGCGGCTTCAGACGCGAAGTGAGCAGCGCAACGAACAAAGAAAGCCCGCATCCGGTGAGGACATAGATCAAAGGATTACGCGGAAGTTCGGCATTGCGCGGGAGTATCTTGCGCCAGCCTAACGTGCGCCAGAAAGGGTGGCCACGCAGGACGGACAGTGTTACGTACAGAAAGAAGAAAATGGCCGCATACCAGAGAAGCATGCTGCCGATAGCGAATTGCGGCTTGGAAATGAGGAACTGCTCGAGCTGCTTTTGCGTCAGGCCGTGTTGTTTTGGCGCGTAGTAGACCGCGAGCGCTCCCTGAATGAAGACGAGGCTGATGAGGCTGTATAGAAGAAACACGATGAGATGCGGCCAGGACCAGGAAATTTGTAAATCCTCGGGATAGACACGCGCCGTAAAAATTGGTGCCGAGGCGTCCGCAGAGGCGCTGCCCAAGGGATCACCGGGAAGCGGTGTGGGTGTGGCCTGCTCGATGGTGTTCACGGGACTCGAAGGCGAATCGGGCTCCGGGGGGACGGCAGGATTTGCGGGGGAATTGTCGTCAATCGGGTTCATGACTTCCTGCGCTTGGTTGAGCCGGGCCAACCGGCGGAGAGGGCTGCGGCAACAAGGGGGAAAAGAATCTCATGATGGCCGGTAATGGCAAAACCTTTCGAACTGTTTCCCTTTGCGCCGGGCGTGGAGGAAGTGGGTCGCTTCACGACGTTCTGCAAGGGACGATAATGTTGGATGAAGTCGAAGTTCGCCGTGGTAATCGGCTGCAGAGGTCCGCCAAGGTTACGCGCAAGAGACACGGCCTTTAGAAACACTTCGGGGAGCAGAACTGCGGAGCCCCAGTTGAGATAGGCGCCACCGCCATCCATCTGCTGCACCAACGCACAAAACAAGCGAAAGTCGTAGTGCGAAGCGGCGCCCAATGAGGAGGGATCGACGGCGGGATGCATGTGCGGGATGTCTGTACCGATTGCGAGATGAACGGTTACGGGAATGCGCTGCTTGTACGCCTCGATCAGGATGCTCGATTGGGGAAATTTTGGAGAGAGGATGCCGCTGGTGAGATATTGGCCAGCAGCTTCGCCGTAACCAATGCGAATCCGTTGCGCCAGACGTGCGATTTCGTTGATGCACGTGCCTGTTTCCTGAGCCATTCCGAATTGGCCTTTACCAAGGGAGGCATCGACGTCTTCTGAAGTGTTGCCAACCATAGCAATTTCGAAATCGTGGATGAGGGCGGCGCCGTTCATGGCAATGCCAGACACGAATCCCTTGCGCATCAGATCGATGAGCAGCGGTCCGAGGCCTACCTTGATGACGTGGCCGCCTAATCCCCAAAGGATGGCCTTTTTCTGGTTGCGCGCTTTTTGCAGCGAAGCGAGTAGTTCGCGCAAGTCTTGTGCAGCCAAGATGTCTGGGAGCGCATCGAGGAATTTGGTGATGGAGGCGTTGCGTCCAATTGTGCGGGCGAATTCACGAACGCTAACTTTGCTCTTGCGCGACGCGAGCGGGTAGGTATGAACACCGCCGAGCGCCAGTGGCTGAATCGAATAGATGCTCATTCGGGTCTATTCACTGTACGGTGAACGCGATGCGCACGCAAGGGCAGCACCGCGGTGTGAAATTGTGTGCCATTCACTTGTGGTTGCCATTGGATTGGCCATTCAGCGCGGGATTCATGCCGAGAACGCGCGCCAACGCCTGGCCCGTGTAAGATTTTTTCACACGCGCGACTTGTTCCGGTGTGCCTTGCGCGACGATGCGGCCGCCGCCTTGCCCACCTTCGGGGCCAAGATCGATAACCCAATCCGCTTGCTTAATGACGTCGAGATTGTGCTCGATGATCAGCACCGTATTGCCCAGATCGACGAGTCGCTGCAAAACACCGAGCAGTTTTCGCACATCGTCAAAGTGCAGGCCGGTGGTCGGCTCGTCCAGAATGTAGATCGTGCGACCGGTCTGGCGTTTCGAAAGCTCGCGGGCAAGTTTGATGCGTTGCGCTTCGCCGCCTGAAAGAGTAGTGGCGGATTGACCAAGTTGCACGTAGCCCAAGCCGACTTCGACGATGGTGGCGAGCTTTTGCTGAATCTGCGGAATATTTTCCAGCACCTTCAGGGCTTCGCTTGCAGGAAGATTGAGGACATCGTTGATGCTGTGGCCTTTGTAGCGCACCGCAAGAGTTTCGGAATTGTACCTGCGGCCGCGACAGACTTCGCACATCACGTACACGTCCGGCAGAAAATTCATTTCGATGCGTCGCAGACCTTCGCCCTGGCAGGCCTCGCAGCGGCCACCCTTCACATTGAAACTGAAACGCCCGGGGCGATAGCCGCGCTCGCGCGATTCTGGCAACATTGCGAACAACTCGCGAATTGGCGCGAAAACGCCGGTGTAGGTCGCCGGATTCGAACGAGGAGTCCTACCGATCGGGGCCTGGTCGATCTCGATGACCTTATCGATGTGTTCGACGCCGAGAAGCATGCGGTGCGCGCCGGGAGGCTCCATGGAGCGGTACAGTTTTTGCGCGAGTACGCGATAGAGGATGTCGTTCACTAGGGTGGATTTTCCCGAGCCGGAGACGCCGGTGACGACCGTAAAAAGTCCGAGGGAAAACGAAACGTCCACGTCTTTTAGATTGTTGCCGCTCGCGCCCAAAATCTGGACGGCTTTCGCGGTAGGGCTGCGACGTTTGGCGGGAACGGGAATCTTTGCCGCGCCGGAAAGATATTGTCCCGTGAGCGACTCCGCGGAAGATGCAATTTCGTTGGGTTTTCCCTGCGCGACGAGGTAACCGCCGGCATCTCCCGCGCCCGGGCCGAGATCGACGACGAAATCCGCGCGACGGATAGTGTCTTCATCATGCTCGACAACAAGAACTGTGTTGCCGAGATTGCGCAATTGTTCGAGCGAATGCAGCAGCCGGTCGTTGTCGCGCGCGTGCAATCCGATGGAAGGTTCGTCTAGAACGTAGAGCACGCCGCGCAGACGCGAACCGATTTGCGTGGCGAGACGGATCCGCTGCGCTTCACCGCCAGAAAGCGTGGCCGCGGAGCGCTCCAGGCTCAAATAGCCCAAGCCCACTGCCAGAAGAAAGTCGATGCGTTCGGCAATTTCTTCCAGGGGACGGCCCGCGACTTCTTTTTGGCGTGGTGTCAATTCCGCAAGAATTTTGTCTACCGCGGGGCGCGCCTCACTTAGCGAGAGCGCTGTGAAATCTGACACTGACCAGCCGCCAAGTTTTACCGCCAGAGATTCGGGCCGCAATCTTCGGCCCTGGCACACATTGCATAAAGTGGCGGACATGTACTGCGTCATCCACTCACGATAGGAGTCGGAACTGGAGTCTTCGAAATTGCGTTCCAGAAATTTCAGGATGCCCTGGAATCGAAAGCCTTTTTCGCCGGACTTGGAGCCAGCAATGGATTCCGTGGAGACTTTCTTTCCATTCGAAGACGGGTAGCCGTATAGAAGAAGGTTCTGCACACGCGCGGGATATTTTTCGAACGGCGTATCGAGATGAAACCCATGTGCGTAGGCGGCCAGCTCCAGCGTGCGTTTCAGAATAGCGGAACCGGAACCAGGCCCGAGGCCGCCATCGAACAAGGGCCGAGTCCAATCCGAGATAACTTTTGCCGGATCGAAATCATATTTCGAACCCAGGCCGTTGCATGCGGGACACGCGCCGTAGGGCGAGTTGAAGCTGAATGAGCGCGGTTCCAGTTGTGGAACCGACAGCCCGCAATCCGGGCACGCAAGTTTTTCGGAGAAGGTATGCTCTTTACCGCCGACAATCGCGACCGTAACCAGACCTTGCGCAAGTTTCAATGCGGTAGCGATGGATTGTTCCAGGCGCGTGGCAATTCCCTGCTTAACGAGTAAGCGATCGACAACCACTTCGATGGTGTGATTCTTACGTTTGTCGAGGACCGGCGTTTCATCGAGCGGCAGCAATTCGCCATTGATGCGGACGCGCACGAAACCGTCTTGCGCCAGTTTTTCCAGTTCTTTGCGATACGCGCCTTTACGCCCGCGAACAACGGGCGCGAGAATCATGATGCGGTCGTCGGGCTTACACAATTCGCCGTGCAAAATCGACTGCACAATTTGTTCGCTGGATTGCCGGGTGATGGGCTTGCCGCAATTCGGGCAGTGCGGAACTCCTACGGAACTGTAGACCACGCGCAAGTAATCGTAGATTTCCGTAATGGTGCCGACGGTGGAGCGGGGCGAACGTGTAGTAGTTTTTTGTTCGATGGCAATCGATGGAGAAAGTCCTTCGATTACATCGACGTCCGGGCGTTCCATCTGATCGAGAAATTGCCGAGCGTAGGCGGAGAGAGACTCGACGTACCTGCGCTGCCCTTCTGCGTAAATGGTGTCGAATGCCAGCGAGGATTTCCCTGAACCTGACAGGCCGGTAATTACGGTGAGCGTGTTGCGGGGAATTTCCAGGCTGAAATTCTTCAGGTTGTGCTGGCGAGCCCCGCGCACAACGAGTTTGGTGATTGCCATAGGCCGAGACAGCTTCTCCCTGTGAGTCCCAGCACCCAGTGGCGACACTGAGCCCAAGATAAACTCTTACCATAGCAACGCCTGAGAGTTTGGGTCAAGTTGGCGAGGAAAGCGCGACTGGATCACCACGGAGAAAGGATAGGAACAGTAGGACTACCTTAGTACTAAATCGTTTACGTAAGCCTGCACCGCGAGAAAAATTTCCCGGGCCTAGTGCATTTTTACCAAGCTTTATAGTTTAACGCGCTGAGAATAGTGAACTTAGAGATGGCGCACAGCGTGCACCCTTAAAACAGTGTGGGGGAGGCGAGCCGAGGATCCCTTTAGGGGATTGAGGGCTGGGCCGGTTCGCACTTCCCCTCATTTCAATTCCCGCCAGAGTCAGTCACTTACCCAAGACAAATTATTGAGCAAGCGAGATTCCAAATTCTGCTTGCGATTGCAGATTTTACAA
>DASXLU010000267.1:0-5914 GCA_036496065.1 Candidatus Acidiferrum sp. | reverse complement strand
CCGGAACTCGTCCCAGCTGTTTCTTCCAAAGATTCAAAGCGCGCGGCGTCGCATCCGACATTGCGCCATAGTAACCCACTGCACCCAAGTTACGTGTACCTCAACGCCAAACTCACCGCCAGTCAGCCCGCCCGCCAAGCGAGCGCTGCATGCCGCAATTCGTAGTGTTCGTGTACGCTTGTAGTCCACCGTAGTTTCTTGGTTCGAGGTGTCTCTGAAGCCGATGGATCATGCACTGTTGGCAGCGCTGGCGCTGGATGCTTCGCGCAGCGTGCGCCACTGGTTTTACCAGCTTGGTGGCCTGGGCCTGATCCCGCTGGGACTGCTCGACAATTCGGTGATCCCCGTGCCGGGCAGCATGGATGTGCTTACCATCGTCCTCGCCGCTCATAACCGGACTTGGTGGCCCTATTACGCTGCCATGGCCGTCATCGGTTCGCTCATCGGCGGCTTCCTTACCTACCGTCTCGCGCGCAAGGGCGGAAAAGAAGCCCTCGAAAAGCGCTTTCCGCAGAAACGCCTGAAAAAAGTTTATTCGATCTTCGAACGCTGGGGATTTGGCGCCGTCGCGATTCCCGCCATGTTGCCTCCGCCTGTTCCGACCACCGCATTTCTTCTCGCCGCGGGTGCGCTGCAATATCCCGTCAAGAAATATCTGGCGGCGCTGTTTCTGGGTCGTGTGGCGCGCTACGGGCTCTTGGCATTCCTCGGTGCGCGTTACGGCGCACAAATCCTCAAATTCTTCACGCAACAACTTCATCCGGCCGCACTGATCACCCTCGCGGCCGTTGCCATCGCCACGCTTGTCATCCTCTATTTTGTCTTGGGGAAAAAGCAGAAGCGCAAGAAACCCTAACACGGCAAAGTCTAATTCGCCGCAAAAGAAGCACTCGCCGTCCGGCTGTCGTTTGCTCGAACGCCATCCGCTCCTGATCGAAACGTGGCATCCTGGGCAAAGCGAAGGGAAGGTTCTCATCGCCACACAGGCGAAACGCCGACACCGAAGCCACCCTGTTCGCGCCTTTTCTATTTATTTAAATTGAAAGAGGAAGCATTCTTCGACCAAGCCACCGCGCCGCCCAACAAATTAATGCCGTATCTCCACCTGATACGCGATCACGTTCCCCTTCTCGTCCCGCAGCGGCTCAATCGCTCGTATCGAGAAGCGTCCATCACTCAACCCAGCCTGCGACTTCTGCAGCGCCGTATGCAAATCGTTCTGTAATTGCGGTGTACGTTCCGGCGGCGCCAACACGCGCGCATCCACGCGGTAAATTTCCTGCGCTCCCGCATGTGACATCAGTTCCACCTGCGCGGCGTTTGCGGGCATCCCTACCTGCGGTTGATCGTGGAACCATCGCGGCGGCGTCGCCAGCACAAAAATCAAAATCAGGATAACCGCGATGTCGTATTGCCAGGAGCCGCGTTCGTAGGACCAGAAGAATGTACGGTTCAGGATTTGTCCCAGGCTCGCCATGTCAGTCCGCCGGAATGCCGTCAACGATAACGCCGTCGCGCATGTGCACGACGCGATCGAAATACGTAGTGGCTTCCGGATTGTGCGTGATCATCACGATGGTCTGTCCCAAATCTTTGTTCAGCCGCCGCAGCATCTCCAAAACAATTTCCGAATTCTTCGTGTCCAGGTTACCCGTCGGCTCATCCGCCAGCAGAATTTTCGGCTCATTGATAATCGCGCGCGCAATTGCCACGCGCTGCTGTTCGCCGCCAGACATTTCCGATGGACGATGCTGTAACCGCCCATCCAGCCCCAGCATTTTCGTCACAACGTCGAACCGGTGCGGATCAAACCCGTCGCCATGAATATACTGCGCGATCGCGATATTGCCTTTGGCGCTCAGCGCCGGCAGCAGATTGAACCGCTGGAACACGAATCCAATCTTGTGCCGCCGCAACTTCGTCCGCTCGGCATCGGTCATTGCCGTCAGGTCGTTGCCGTCCACCAGCACTTTGCCACGCGATGCCTGCGCCAGTCCGCCAATCACATACAGTAGCGAAGACTTGCCGCATCCCGAAGGCCCCATCACCGCCACCGATTCGCCCGGCAGCACATCGAAATTCACGCCGCGCAGCGCGGGTACTTCCACCTTCCCGGCGTGGTAAAGCTTCCAGAGATTTTCGGTTTTAAGTATGGGCTCCACGGTTTTCAGCTCTGGGTCTGCTTTGCCGTCCGTTGGCGTCCGTATTGTAACTGTGATTGCCATGTCTGCCTAGATTGCGGCTCCTTTACAGGTAGCGAAAAAGTGTCGAGCTTTGTAGGTCGCGGCTTTAGCCGCGACACTAGCGCTCGTCGATCGATTGGGCTTTAGCCCCTGACGGACCGCCCTCACCTTTCTTTTTCGCCCCCTTTAGTCGTACGACAGCGCTTCCACTGGATCTTTCCGGCTCGCCAGCCACGCCGGATAACTCGCGCCAAACAACGCCCCAAGAATGGCGATCAGCGCGGCGCGAATCACCCATTCCGGCGTAATCAATATCGAAAGCGTTGGAAAAAGCACTAGAAACCCTGCTCGCACAAGGTAACTAAGTCCGATGCCTGCGGCAATCCCAAAGATACATAGCAGCGTGGTCTCCGTCAGTAGCGCGCGCACGATCATCGGCTTACCTGCGCCCAGCGACTTCAGCACGCCGATATCCCGCGTGCGCTCCAGCACCGTCGTGTACATCGTCAGAAAAATTACCAGCAGCCCAATCGACACCGCCAGCGCGATCATCGCATTGATAAAAGTTTGCAGCCCGGGAATGTTCGTCGACGTCATCAGCGTCATGAAATCCTTCAACGGCCGCACCGGGTATCCCGGAAAAGTGTCCTTCATCTCCTGAATAATATCGTCCGTGTGCTCAGGCCGCGTGCCCTTCACCAGAAAAATTGACGCCTTATCCCGCGCTCCGATCAATTCTTGCAACGTCGTGATGGGCACAAACAGGCGCGCGCCTTTTCCATGCTCCACCACTCCAACCACGTGCCAGTCGTGATTCAGCAGATTGTACTTGTCGCCCACCTTCAAGTTCTTCGCCTTGGCCGCCCAATCATCAATCAGGATATCGTCCGGCCCTTCCATATCTTTCCCATGCAGAAACACGAAGCCGCCAGAAACGTCGCGGAAAGACGTTGGATCGATGCCCCAAACTGTTTCCACTCCGCCAGTTGAATTAAATTGCAGCAGCGCCGGCGCCACCGACGCTACGTATTTCAGTTCGCGCAATTTATCCGCAATCTTGATTGGCATCGGCGAGCCGCTGAACGCCAGAAAAATTTGCGCCGAAGGCGACTGCAGCATCACATCGGCCCCAATCCCCTCGATGCGCTTGGCCGTTTCCTGCAGCAAACCCGACGTCAGCCCCACAATCAGCACCACCAGCGCCACTTCCACCGCAATCGCCATCACTCCGATCAACGTGCGAATCGGCCGGTGAAACAGGTTGCGCCACACGAATTGCCCCATCATGGCTGTTTGCCCTCGCCCGCCTGATCCACACGAACGATTTCCGCTCCAGGCGGCGCTTCCAGCTTGAAGCGCACCGGATCGATCGACTCGTTCAACGAAACCTTGCTCACCGTCAGATCCAAACGATATTCGTCATGCGGCCGATCGATTCGAATCGTATGCGGAAATTCGTTCGGTGCCGAATTGCCAGCCGAGCCGCTCGCCGCCACTAGCGGTTGCCAGTCCGAAAAATGTGCGTCCGACAGCAGCGCACCCTTCGGCCCGAATCCTTCCAGGCGCGCGATGTGCAGGTCGCTGCGATCAAACCAAATCTTGCGGAATACTTCCGACTTGTACCCGCCGCGCAGCACCGTAAGTATGTAATACCGAGCGGAATCGTCGTTGTATTCCTCGAGCACCACCATTTCTTCCTTGCGCACCTCCGGCCACAGCAGCGCGTCCACCAGATGCTGTGGCCGCAAATTTTCGATGGGCTTGCTGCTCGGCCGTTCCAGCGCCACAGGCCCAACCAGAAATTTGTTTTTCGTAGGAATAAAAACCTCGAAAGTTTGCCCGTCGCTCGCCATATCGAAAACTGTTTTACCCACAACCGGCACTTGCCCAATCACTCGGATATTCCACGGCCGCGCCGCCAGCAGAAACGCCTTCACCTCGTGATATTCCTCGATCACACCGCTGTAGCGCGTCCCCGACGTGGCTTTCAGTTCAACCGTGGCGTCCACCGATTTCACATTGCGCGCGTAAGCGTTGTAACGCTCCAGCAGTTCTTCCAGCGTGGCATCCTGAATCACCGGACGCGTCACTTGCGGCACAGTCGTCGTCTTGGTCACGCCCGTCCGGCTGCCACCACAGCCGCAAGCCACGGCAGACAGTGTCAGCAAGACCGTGCACTTCCAAACAGGTTTCATCCAGTGTTTCTCGCGCGTTGCACCCAAACCGAGCAATTTACCAACCACACACAATCGCGTCGAACCTCGTTCCTCGCTGCTCCATGCTTTGTAGCTCCGAGAATCTTCAAACACAACTTCCGCGCCGGTTCGCTGCGTCCGTGGTTTGTGGGTCGCGGCTTTAGTCGCGACAACCCCGGCCCGGCTCACTTGGGCTTTAGCCCCTGAAGGTTCGACGCACTCATTGGGGCCGCGCAATATATACATCGAAAGGTTGCAGTGCCGGTCGTTCGCGCCGGTTCGCTGTCTTCATGCTTTGTGGGTCGCGGCTTTAGCCGCGACAACTCCTGTCCGGCCCACTTGGGCTTTAGCCCCTGAAGGTTCAACGCACTCACTGGGGCCGCACAATATACACGTCAAAAGGTTGTAGCGCCGGTCGCACTCGTCGGATAATTTCGCTGGGCCACAATGTTTCGCTCAGCAGCGTCAACCATCCATCCGAAGGTTCCGAAATCGCGCAGAATGTATAACGCGAATACGCTCCTTGATACGCATCTACTCCGCGCGACGAAAGCTCATTCTCCAGCGCGCTGTCTTCCTGCGTGGCCGCTGCTCCCACACGCACGCCAAATGTTTCTCCCTCAAACCGCTCCAGCAGCTCCCGCAGATGTGCCACGGAAGGCTGCGGAATCACCAGGCAACGATTCGCCGATTCGCGGAAATCAATTCGATGGTTCTTGCAGAACTCGCGCACGCGCTCCAGATGACTGAAGAAATCCAGCACCATCGTTTCGCTCCCGGCCAGCGCAGGAAGTGCTTCCGACCAGATGTGCGCCGCCTGCGCTCCACGCAGCGGCTCGCGGCTTTCGGTCTCGATCAGCTCCAGGCCCACCGCCTTAGTGCCGGCGCCCAGGTCCATCGCCTCCACGTCCAGCGAATATGGCGGCAGGTCCGGAATTTTTGGTTCAGGCACAGCAGGCATCTCTATTCTTCCTCTTCAATCACGCCAAACTTTTCGCGAAAGTCCGGCGAAGCTTTGCGCACGTCCAGCCAGTCGAAAAATGCTTCCGGCGTTTCCAGCCAGATGCGAAACCATTCCGCGATTTCGCGCTTTTCCTCGCGCTTGCGTGCTTCCACTTTGCGATTCAACGAAATCATTTCTGCGCGACGCTTGCCCAGCCGCGCAATCTCCAGTACGCGCTCCACGGCCGCTTTTTCTCCGTGCTCGCGAAACCGCCTCAACAATTCGTCCAGCCGCGTCAGACTCACTTCCGCATCCTGCAGCGTCTTGAAATGCAGAATATCGTCGAACTCTTCCTCGAAACGTTCTTCCGCTTCTTCGCGCTCGGTTAGCTGCACTTTCCAGCCCATGCTCTTCAATACATCACCAATGTAGTCGTTGTTCGATTTGCCGGCTTCGCCATGTTCCGCAATCAGTTTGCGGCGCAACTGGTCAATTTCTGCCGTGGTCCATGTCTGCACTTTCAGTTCGCGCGCCGTCTCCAGAATCATGGCTTTCTTGGTCTTCAGCTCTTCGGTCATCGGTTCCCTTTGTGA
>DASXLU010000266.1:0-9180 GCA_036496065.1 Candidatus Acidiferrum sp. | reverse complement strand
CAGGTCTCGCTGAAGAAGATGTCCTGAACCACAAAGAAGTCCAGCTTTTCAAAGGCACCGGCCACATGGTTCGCGTTGGAATCAGCAGAGATCATGTCCTCGCCCGCAAGGTACATAGCCCGCAGCTTGCCTTCGTGGGCCGCGTCCACCATCTCGTGGTTGTCCATGCCTCGATTGGGCGGCAGAGCGACACCCCAGCCCTGTTCAAACTTCTTGCGAATTTCCGGATCGGTCACGCTCTGGTAGCCCGGATACACATTCGGCGCCGCGCCGATATCGCCTGCTCCCTGCACATTGTTATGGCCTCGCAGCGGATAGGCGCCACCCTCATCCTTCATGTAGTTGCCCGTGATCAGCAGCAGGTTCGAGAGGGCCGTCGATCCATCCGAGGCGCGTGTGTGCTGGGTAATTCCCATCGCCCACAGGATCGCGATACTTCTTGCCGCAGCCAGATCCTTGGCGACCCGCTCCAGCGTTTCCAGGGGGACATCGCAGGTTTTGGCCGCGTATTCCATCGTGAACGGCTCGAGGCTCTTGCGAAACTCGTCGAGGCCATTCACCCACTTGTCCAGAAAATCGAGCTTGGCGTGGCCGTTGTCGAGCAAGTAACGGCTCATCGCCGAAATCCACACCAGGTCCGTACCGGGACGCGGGCGGAAGTGGATATCCGCGCGCTGCGCCATCTCGTGCTCGCGCGGATCCGCAACAATCAACCTCTGACCGTGAAGCTTGTGCGCCCGCTTGACACGTGTTGCAAGAACCGGATGGCTATCCGCGGTCTGGCTGCCAACGATCAGAACCAGCCCGGACTTCGCGATATTCTCGATCCCGCCCGAGTCGCCCCCGTAACCGACGGTCCGAAACAGCCCCGTCGTTGCGGGCGATTGGCAGTAACGCGAGCAGTTATCGACATTGTTGGTTCCAATCACCGCACGAGCGAATTTCTGCATAAGATAGACTTCCTCGTTCGTGGTCTTTGACGAGGCGATGATCGCAATCGAATCCGGGCCATACTGCTGCTTGATCGTGCCCAGCTTCGTTGCCACAAGACTCAGAGCCTCCTCCCAACTCGCCTCGCGGAAGTTGCTGCCTTCGCGGATAAGCGGTTTTTGGAGGCGGTCCTTATGGTTCACATAATCCCAACCGAACTTGCCCTTAACGCAAGTGGAAATCTGGTTGGCATCACCATGCAGGGGAACAATCTTGAGGATTTTGCGGTCCTTGGTCCAGACATCATAGCTGCAGCCAACGCCGCAATAGGTGCAGACCGTCTTCGTCCTCTTGATGCGCTCCTCGCGCATCGTCGCCTCGGTCTGCGAGACCTGCATAATGGCCCCGTAGCCCATCTCCGGCTCAATAGCCTTTACAACATCGATCATCTTGTTCAGAGATTCTTTCGGCATACCGCTGAGAAAGCCAGCTTCGCCAAGCATGGACTTTTCCATCAGGGCATTGCAGGGACAAACGGTGATGCAGTGGCCGCAGGAGACGCAGCTTGATCCGCCAATCTGCATACCGCCGTCCCAAAGAACGCGCGGATGCTCCAGTTCCCAACCGATCGAGAGGGTCTCGTTGACCTGCACCGTCTGGCATGCCTGAACGCATTGTCCGCACAAAATGCACTGACTGGGATCGTAACGATAGAAAGGATTGGACATATCCACTTCGTACGGCTTGGGCTTGAAGGGATGCTCCTGGTGTTGAACATTCAACTCCAATGCCGTGTTGTGGATCCTGCAGTTTTCGTTGTTGTTATCGCAGACGGTGCAATAGAGCATGTGATTGCCGAGAATCACATCGAAGGCTTCCGAGCGTGCATCCTTCGCGCGCTTCGACTCGGTCACCACCTTCCTGCGGGCACTTACTTTGGTTCCGCAAGAGCGGACAAGCTGCCCATCTACCTCAGCGAGGCAGGTGTCACAGGTCTGAATCGGTCCCATAAGGGGCGAGTGATAGCAGATATGCGGAATTTCCTTGTGCCGGAGGATCGCCTCGACCAGAAGCTCACCTTCGCTTGCAGCGATCGCCGTTCCATCAAGCGAGATCTCAACCTCTGGCTGGTTACCAGACTGGCCGGCTTTGACTCCGTTTTTAATCTCAACCACACTCATTTTTGTTCCTCACTCAGTTGTCAGTTCTTATTCCTTCCGTGGACATCTACTCCAGCGGACTCTGGTTCGGCGCTGTCATCTGACATAAAGCGCCCTTAATGTAAGGGGATATCTTCATTGTTGGCTTTAAACAGTTGCATCAGATACCCAATTGACGGAAACAACACGAGAAGTCCAGCGGCAGTTGCACCAATCAGTGCCCACAGAACTGGCGGTGCTGCTGCCGCCGCCGAGACAGTCATGTCGCCTTGCAGGAAAAAAGGAGATTGGGACATTCCCCAGCCCCATAGAATCAAACCAACCTGGAGCATCGCCGCGATCCGAGCTACCTTGTACTTTCTCGTCAACAAAGCGACAAAGGCAGCAATGGCATAAAGCGCCGTAGCACCTTGCACAATCCAGACAAGCGATGGCCGTAGCAGGCCCGAATAAATTTGGGGAGCTCCTGTTCTTGCAGCAAGGAACGTGCCCAGCGCCATTGCTGCCACAATGGCTCCGGAAACCAGCGCCTTGCGGCGAAAGTCCTCTTGCAGCGCACGTTCCCGCGCCTCTACCGTCAAGTAAACAGCGGCGAGAAATACAAACAGCGAAAGCGCAAAGAGTCCGACCACCAAGGGAAATGTCCCAAGCCACGGAGCCAAAAAGCCGTTGATCGAGATACCGTCTCTTACCAACACGTGCCCCGAAGAGATCGCTCCTACCACCACTCCCAGACAAATGGGCGTGACGGTACTGGCGATCGCGAAGATCAGGCCCCAGCGCCTATGCGTTCGGTAGTCGCCCGTGTGGTAGGCGCGAAACACGAAGGACGAGCCACGCATGACGATGCCGATGACTAAAACCGTCAGTGGGATGTTCAATGCCGTCGTAATCGCGGCGAAAGCGGCAGGGAATCCCGCAAAGAGCAGTACGACTACCAGAACCAGCCAGACGTGGTTCGCCTCCCAGACCGGAGTGATGGCGTTGGAGATCAACTCCCTCTGCTCCTGTCTGCGCGGCCCGTTGGCCAGCAGGTCCCACACGCCGCCTCCGTAATCCGCGCCGCCAAGCAGCACGTAGAAGGTCACGGAGGCCATCAGAATAAGAGCGAGCAACATCTCAGGGGCGCGCATGGAGCGGCACCTCATTTCCGGCAATCGCGCGAATCTCTGCCTCGCGTGGGCTGGCGATCACGTGTCTGCTCATGAGCCAAATCACAATCGCCGCCAGAATCAGGTAGAGACCCGTGAACAGAACCAGAGGAGTGGTCAGGCCCGGCATCGTGGTTACCGCCGCGGAAGTTCTCATCACGTGGTAGATGATCCAAGGTTGGCGGCCAACCTCCGTCACCACCCACCCCGATTCCAGCGCCACAAATCCCAGCGGACTGCAGAGCGCCAGCAATTGTAAAAAGCGGCGATTCTCTATCAGTGGTCCATTCCTCCAAGCCAGCCATGCGCCAACCAGCGCAACGCAGATCAGCAGCGTCCCGAGCCCCACCATGATCTGAAACGCAATGTGTACCACCAGCACATTCGGCCACTCATCCTGCGGAGTCTTATCCAATCCCTGCACTGTTGCATGCGGGGAATGAAAAGCCAGCAAGCTAAGACCATCCGGAATTTCGATGGAATATTTCGTCTCCCTGGTACGCACATCCGGCAGGCCGCCAATGTGCAAAGGCGCTCCGCTACGGGTCTGGAAATCGCCCTCCATCGCAGCCAGTTTTGTGGGCACGTTCCTTGCCGTCATTCTGGCTAAGGCATCTCCGCTCACCGCCTGCGCCACTACTGCCGACCCTCCTACCAGCAGGGCAATGGCGATCGCGCGCTGGTGGAAACGGTTTGAACGGTCGCGAAGCGCCAGCAGCGCATGAACGCCGGCAGTAGCAAAGCCCGCCGCGCAATAGGACGCCAGGATCATATGGATTGCCTCCGGCAATCCCGCCGGATTTCTCATTGCCTGCCACACATTGATATCGGTCAGCTGCCCGTTCACCAGCCGAAAGCCTGTGGGAGTATTCATCCATCCATTCGCCAGGCATACGAACATTGCGGAAGCCACGCCGCTTACTGCAACGATCGCGCCCGCGAGAAGATGAATTCCCGGAGAGACTCTCTTCCAGCCATAGAGATAAATCCCAAGGAAGATGGCCTCTGTGAAGAAGGCAAAGCCTTCCAGCGAAAACGGCATGCCGATCGCCGCGCCGGCAAACCCCATAAAACGCGGCCACAACAATCCAAGTTCAAACGACAGAACTGTGCCGGAAACGGCGCCGACTGCAAAAAGGATCGCCGTGCCCTTGGCCCATCGTTTGGCAACGCACAGATATGCCGCGTCGCGCGTCCTTAACCATAAGCCTTCCGCGATCACCATCATGAGAGGCAGTGCCACCCCGATGGCGGCAAAAACTATGTGGAAGACCAGGGACATCGCCATTTGCGAGCGAGCCGCGAAGATATCACTCATAGAAACGTACCTCGTGTGAGTCAGCTCAACCTGGGATGTCCGCTTCGACTGCTAGGTGCCTACCTACACGCCTGGATGAAAAATATGAACTAGAATTCGCTACTGCTCCGATTCGTCTCGCAGCTGACATCGTTCTTGTTAGTGGCTGTCACAATTCACCGAATAGCGCCGTACGTCGCTACGGACCATCAACGCAATGCCGCCTGCTACAGAGGTTGCAATTGACGAGCCAATTAAATCCGTTTGTCTGGAGTGACTGTTTCCTACGTCTTAAGACAACGTATGAGAGAGGCAACGACGTCACCGCTGTCGGTATTTCGACTCCATCGCGATATGGTGGCTATTTTGCCGACACCTAGCATCACCATTGGAAATCCGCATCCCTCTGCAAGCCCAGAGAGAAATATTCCTGGTGTCGGTCGACTCTTACGCATGAGATTCTCAGCTAGCGCCAGAAGGAGAACGACGCCCGGAGGCGGCGCAGATTTACGGCAGCAGCACGCAGCAGGTAGCTGTGCTCAAAGGTTCGCTGCAGTCGAAAGACGTAGTGGGGCATCGAATTTGGATATGGATCCGTTTACTCCTATTACCGGACCGCTTTCGGAGAAGGACACCAGCCGTGCTGTCGTCGACACATCGGTCGAGAGGGTTACGGGACTGGAATTCCACCAAACCGAAGAGTCTCTTGCAGTTGAAGAACCCCTTGAAATTCAACTAGCCTATGGTCCGGCTGATGCCCGAGCCATGAAGTCCGTCTCAGTTACGATGCGAACTCCCGGCCACGATTTCGAGCTTGCCGCCGGCTTCCTGATGACTGAAGGCGTGGTACGTGACGTGAATGACATCGACGGGATTGTCTATGCGGGGGAGAAGACTGCGCCTATACCCGACGAAACACCAGGCCGTTCCTCTGCTTTGCCCTATCAACCCCGAAAGAATATCGTCCGTGTGGAGCTAGCGCCTGATGTGACAGTAAGTCTCGCAAATCTGGAACGGAACTTTTATACGACTTCAAGTTGCGGCATTTGCGGAAAGGCGTCGCTGCTCGCTCTGCAAACAGTCTGCCCGGCGAGAGTAGAAAACACATTCTCGATTGATGCGCAGCTTCTCTATACGCTACCGCCTCGTTTACGGGAGGCACAGAGCGTCTTCGACCGCACTGGGGGCCTTCATGGAGCCGGCCTGTTCGACGCCAAGGGCCAACTCCTCGGCTTACGCGAGGATGTGGGCCGTCATAACGCCGTCGATAAGCTTCTTGGCTCGGAATTCCTGGCGGATCGTACTCCTTTGCGTAATTCGTTGCTTCTGTTGTCCGGACGAGCGAGCTTTGAGCTACTGCAGAAGGCTTTGATGGGTGGCGTCTCGATGGTCGCCGCAGTGGGAGCGCCGTCGAGCCTTGCTGTCCACGTAGCACGAGAATTTGACATTATCCTGGTTGGCTTTCTGCGTAACGATCACTTCAACATTTACCACGGAGCTCATCACATCCAGCGGAGAAGATCCGACAGAGGGGACTTACAAGTATGAAAATACGCATTCGAGGAAATTCAATGCGAATACGTGTCGGGCGCTCGGAGTTAGCGCACTTTCTTCATGAAGGCCGCATTGAAGACACGATCCAATTCACCCCGGCGCCAGAGGCTAGACTCACTTATGCCTTGGAAGTCTCGCCTGATGACACCGCGCAAACCCAAGTACGGTATTCGCCACAGGAAGTTGCGGTCATTCTCGCTCCCAGACAAGTGGTCCAATGGAGTGTGGAAACAGAAGTGGGTGTTTACACAAAAGTCCCCATCGGAGCTGGAGATTCCCTTGAACTGATCATCGAAAAAGACTTTGCCTGTCTCGATCGCAGCGACGAGGGCAACAAGGATACTTTCGCCAATCCGCTTGCTGGCACAAACTGCGAGGTACGCTGATCCGAAGCAATCGTGCCAGATACCCGGCAGCCAGCAGAGACAGATCCTTTGATAGCACGCTCACGATGATTCACAACAGCAGAGTCCTCGCCATCGCTTACTGGCGTGTACCTGCCCGTAGCCCCACGCAGGGCGCTTCAGATCGTGCTTCTCCAAAACGGGGTGAGATTTTCGGGAGTCGGAGCTACGCTCGCCGCTATTGCGAAAGCGAAACCCGCTCCGTCCGCAATGGCTCCATCATATTCTCGCGGCCTGCGAGATGCCGCCGGAAGATCCCCAGTTTCTGCATTTTGCAGATCAATGTTGTGCGCTTCAAGCCAAGCTTGGCGGCCGCCCCTTTTGGGCCCCCGATCACCCACTCGACCGCTTCAAGCGTGTTCAAAATCAATGCGCGTTCAGAGTCTCTCAGAGTAGTTGCCGGAGGAAATATGATGGCCTCCTTAGGCGTTGCGGGCGGCAGAGGATTGGGTAGTACTCCATGGTTGGAAAGGATCACCGCACGTTCGATCAGATTCTGCAACTCGCGGACGTTTCCCGGCCACGAGTACGAGCGGAGCGCAAACATTGTCTCGGGAGGAATGTGTTCGATTTTCTTACCCATCCGGCGGCAAAAAATCTCGACAAAATGCGCTACTAGGGCGGGAATGTCTTCGCGGCGTGCCCGCAGCGGCGGCAATAAGATCGGAAACACATTGAGACGGTAGTAGAGGTCGCTGCGAAATTCGCCCCGCTGCACCATCTCCGCCAGATCGCGGTTGGTTGCAGCCACCAGCCGAACGTCCACTCGGTGAGTCTGAGTGCTGCCTAAGCGCTCGAACTCCTGTTCCTGCAGTACGCGAAGCAGTTTGGGCTGTAACGCCAGTGGAATATCGCCCACTTCGTCTAGAAAGAGCGTGCCTTTGTTGGCCAACTCGAAACGGCCAATCCTTTGCGCAATGGCTCCTGTGAAGGCACCTCTCTCGTGGCCAAAAAGTTCGCTTTCCAGTAGATCCAGTGGAATGGCAGCGCAATTCATTCTTACGAATGAGCGTCCGCACCTCGAGCTGATATTGTGAATCGCCCGCGCGATCAACTCCTTGCCGGTTCCTGTTTCGCCTTGGATAAGAACGGTGGAATCCGTAGGCGCGACACGTTCGACCTGGTCGAGCACCGTTTCCAGAGCAGGACTATTGCCTATGAGCTGCTCGAATTTGCGCTCATTAGATATTTGGTCGCTACTCCCGATATTTTCGAAAGCTCCCACGGTTAACCTCCCTAGTGCCGGGTGCATGCTCCTAATCGAGCTCAACTCTCAAGAGCGGCGCGAACAGTCCCGATCAGGGCTTCATCGTCGAACGGCTTTGCGAGAAACTCCACTGCTCCTGCCTTCAACGCTCGCATCCGCATTTGTCCGTCGTCGTGTGCTGTGATGAAAATGGTTGGAATTTTGCAATGCTCAGCGTTCAGCCTTGCCTGCAATTCGAGACCGGAGATCCCCGGCATTCGAATATCCGTGATCAGGCATGCGGCCTGATGTTGTTGACCAGAGTTGAGGAATTCTTCCGCCGACGCAAACACCTGCGACGGCACTCCAACTGCCTTCAGGAGACCCTGCAACGCGCCGCGCATCGAATGATCATCATCGACAATCGCCACGAGTTTCGTCTTCCATTGCATGTGCATAATGGAAGCCTAATAGCTCATCAACAACGGCACAATTATGCTTTGGTATAGGGGCACTAATACCGCGATGAACAACAGGCGACTGCAAATCGCCGCTAAACGAATGGCGAATGCTGTTGGAGCCCTGGGGGCTCATTCATTGGGCTCGGCTTTAGTGGGCAAACGGAAACAAAAACTCGCGCCTCGCGGGGACCTATTGGCGGCCCACAGGCGGCCGCCGTGCGATTCTACGATAGATCGGCTGATTCGAAGTCCCATGCCGGTTCCGTCAGGCTTGGTGGTAAAGAACGTATCAAATATTTGATCTGCCTGCTGCTCGGGAAGCCCCACGCCGGTATCGCTGACCGACACCATCAGATGCTCATTCTCTGTTCGCTGCGAGGTGATCATTAGTTCGCGCGTTTCATCCACCTCTTTCATTGCCTCGATGCTATTGATCATGAGGTTCATCAGAACCTGCTGCAATTGCACGCGGTCTCCCATGATATGGGGGAGATCTCCGGCCAGTTTCGTGCGGATGGATATGGAGTATCGCGTTGCCTCGCTGCGCAGCAGGACGAGCATCTCTCGAATGAGTTCGTTAACATCCACAAATTCTCGTTGCGGATCTCCCTTCTTAAAAAGCATGTGTATCCGGCTGATGATTTCCGCCGCACGGGTTGCGTCTTTAACGACTCTCGACGCGGCCTCGCAGGCCTCTTCCACATCGGGTTGATCGCGCCTGAGCCAGCGCAAACAGGTATTGGCGTCCGTGACGGCAGCGGCAATCGGCTGATTCACTTCGTGCGCGAGCGAAGCGGTAAACTCTCCCATTGTGGTCACCTGGCTGACGCGGGTGAGATCCGCTCGCGCCTGACGCAGAGCTACCTCCGAGTGTTTACGGGATTCCTCGACGCGCCGTTTTATCTCCATCAACCCAGTGACCAGCAAAGCCGCGCCCAGAAAGACTGCAACTCGCAAGTAGAGAGCCGGTTCGACGGCTGGCGGGGGTGTCCTCTGCAGAAAGAGGGAGACGAATGACACGGCGGTGAGGCCGACAG
>DASXLU010000265.1:0-3601 GCA_036496065.1 Candidatus Acidiferrum sp. | reverse complement strand
CGACTCCACCAGATGCCACTGGCTCAAGTCGATTTCCTTCGTTGTGTGCAGGTACGTTTCGGCCAGGGTTGTCGCATCTTCTTTCGATAGCGTCACGCCTTTGGCGGCCTCTGGCAGCGTATGCCGGTAGGCGTGCAGCGCTCCGTCCGGCTTCAAGGTGATTGCAAACTCTTCGGGCTCCGAGTCGCGGAAATAGCGTACCCGCCACAGAGCGCCAGGAACTTTCGTGTCGTAAATTTTGTTGATGTCTTCAATCGACATGCGTCGTCGCAGATATTCGTTGGTGATCGGGTTGGTCGTGTCCACCATCTCGGCTGCCTTGCGGTAGCGACCGGGATCCAGTCCGTGTTCCCGCATCACCACGTTAGCCCGCGCCTCCGTTGCACGCACGTCGCTGGAAACCTTCAGATAATCGCCAATGTGCGGCCGCCGCTTCACCCGCCATGCCAACAGACCGCCCACCACCAGGCATAGCGCCAGGAAGCCGATCGTGCCGGTCTTTAGCGCATCGTAGGTTCGGGTCGATACGCGTTCGTCCGCCGAAGCCGTATGTCGCGCCAGTTCGATTGCCCCGACGGGTTCGGCGCTGTTCAGCAAATCATCCACGTTTTCGAAACGTCCGCGACGCAAGTAGGACAATCCCGAAAACGCCAGCGGCGCCAGTGCTGCCAGTCCCACGACGATGCCGGAAATCTTGAAATACCAATTGTCCGAGCGAATCAGCAGCATCCCCACCAGCGACGCATCCACGGTGTAGTGCCACGTAAGCGTCGCCAGGATGCCCCACCGCAGCATTACCAGTCCGGCAACGATGCCGATCAGCCCCACTTCAATTCCGCGAATGTAACCCGGCTCCTGTGGGTACGCGCTGTGCAGAAAGCTCCAGAAAAACGCCGGCAGAATTACCGCCAGCACTCGCGAGCCGGTGAATTTTTTCAGGAAGGGAATCGCGAACAGACGGAACAGAAATTCCTCGCTCGTCGCCGCCATCACACCGATGGCGACTCCTGCGATCCACGGAAACGTCGTGTTCACCGAATCGGAGTAATTCAGATCCTGCGGCGCCCACACCCCAACGCGGCTGCCGATCATATAAAACGCCACGATAAATCCGATGTGTGCGGCGGCCAGCGACAATCCCACAGTCGATGCGCAGAAGAATTCCTTGGAACGCAGCCCCCGCGCGCTGAACGCCTTGTACAACTGCAGCTTTTCCGGTTCTGACTCCCGGTACAGCGGTTCGCCGCCCGGCAAAACAATTGTTACCATCAGCCCTGTGCCCAGCGCTCCCGCCAAGATTTTTGCCAGCGTCATGGTGATGAAGCTGGCGTAAGTGACGTGCGTGTCGTATCCAGCGCGCAACGCGTCCCACTGATTCAATTCCATCAGGGTAAACAGGATTGCTACCAGCAAGCCGACTTTCAGCGGCCAGCCCCACGACGTCTTGCCTTGCCGTGTCAGCGAAATGCCCAGCCACAGTGCGGCCCCGATCAGGAATCCATAAGGAATTACCGCGATCTGGTTGTAGAAAATGTTAGTCGAACGCAACCGCTGGTAATCGCGCGTCCACGCTTCCGGAACTTGCAGGAATTCCTGCGTGCCGCCGATTCGATCGCCTTGCAGGCCTACTTCCAGCCGGTATGGCGCGTCCTTCGCGCGAAATCCCTTTCGCTCCCAGGTGAATGACCAGTCCACGCGATTCGGCCGCTGCAGGGAATTGGCTTCTTCTGGAAGAAGTTCCCAGCCGCTCAGATCGTTGCCTAGTTGCGTTTGCAGGAATTGCTTCGCAGCTGTCAATGCTTCATCGCGGTTCAGAGACTTCGCAATTTTGGTTTCTTCGACGGTGTGTTCGTACGCAATCACTTGCCCCGCAGGGCTTATCCGCACCTTGTATTCTTCTTTTTGTTCCGGCCGGAAAAATCGCACTTCCCAGAACCAGATGTGCAATTCGCTGGACATCATCTGGTTGGCCTGCTTCAGGCCCAGTTGCCGCTCGAGATACGTTTTGGCGTTTTCGTCCACGTCAAAAACTATCGTGGATTGGTAGCCGCTTACGTTCTCGCCCAGGCCCTGCAAAAAGTCCTTGGCGCGTTTTTGCGCATCGGTGCGCGAAATCTTAAAATCGACGGACGCCTCGGGAAACGCCTGGAAAAAATAGCGGTGGGCGAACAGCGCTCCCACAATGCCGAAGATGATCCACAGCAGCAGCGTGCGCTTGTCTGTACCTGTCAGTCGTTCTTCCGGCAAGAGTCCTCCCCGCAGATCGGCCCGAAGCTCACTCTATCGATACGCAGGCCCCCGGCGCAAGTTTCACGAAAAGCGACGCTTACGCGGGAATGGTATAAAGGAAGGGAATGCCCATCAGCTTGCAAACCGAAGTGCGCATGATCAAAGGCGTCGGCCCGAATCGCGCCGAACTGTTGGCCAAGCGCGGCATCTACACTCTCGAGGATCTGCTCAACTATCTTCCGTTCCGCTACGAAGACCGCATCCATTTCTCAAAAATAAAGGACATTCAGCCCAATAACATCTACACGATTCGCGCTCGTGTTATGAGCGGCCAAGCCGTTCGTGGCAACTATGGCCGCAACGCCATTTACCATTTGCTAGTTCAGGATGATTCCGGCTCGCTCCCTTGCAAATTTTTTCATGGCGGCTATCTGGAAGGCCGCCTCACAGCGGGCCAGGAAATCATCCTGCACGGCAAAGTGGAAATCGATAAGCTGCGTCCCGCACGCCGCGAAATGGTAAATCCGCAAATCGAGGTGATCGGCGCGCAAGAACTCGACTCCACCGAAGTGGGCCGTATCGTTCCCATCTACGAAGCGGTCGGCACGTTCGGCTCGCGGCAGATACGCCGCGCCGTCTATTCCACACTGCAGAATCTCGATTCCACTATTCCCGACGTACTACCTGCCGATCTGCGCGAAAAGCTACACTATCCGTCGCGCCGCGAAGCCGTGATTCAGACGCACTTTCCGCCTGCCGGCGAATCCATCGATGCGCTCAATCTTTTCCGTTCGCCTGCGCAGCAGCGTCTGATCTTTGAAGAATTCTTTTTGTATCAGCTCAGCCTGGCCTTGCGGCGCAACGCTACCCGGAAGGAAAATGCCATCGCCTTTCGAGTGCGAGAAGATAAAGTCCGCGAGGCTCTGAAGCGCATCCTGCCATTCAAGCCCACGCCCGCGCAGAAACGCGTTCTCGCCGAAATTGCTGCCGACCTCGAAAAGCCTCTGCCTATGAATCGCTTGCTGCAAGGCGATGTTGGCAGCGGTAAAACCATCGTCGCCCTGCAAGCCGCGGTGATTGCCATGGAAAACGGTTGTCAGGCCGCGCTGATGGCGCCCACCGAAATTCTCGCGGTTCAACACTATCTATCCGCGAGACGGCTGCTTGGCCCCGGCGGGTATCGGGTGGACCTGCTCGTCAGCGGCTTGAAGCCGACAGATAAGTTGGCGGTTCGCGAACGCATTCGCTCCGGCGAATCACAATTAGTCATCGGCACTCACGCCCTGATCGAAGACGACATCGAGTTTCACCGCCTCGGCTTCGCCGCCGTCGACGAGCAGCACCGCTTCGGCGTTCTGCAGCGGAAGCGCCT
>DASXLU010000264.1:0-3314 GCA_036496065.1 Candidatus Acidiferrum sp. | reverse complement strand
ATCCTCGGCCTCATCGCCTCCGGCTTAAGCAATCGCGAGATTGCCGCCCGCCTCTTCGTCAGCGAAAACACGGTGAAGACCCATTCCAGCCGCCTCTTTGATAAGCTTGGCGCAAAGCGGCGCACGCAAGCTGTGCAGCTCGGCAAGTCTTCCCGGCTGATTCCTTAGCACCTCGCCACCCGAAGGGATGATTTTTCACTCCACGATGCTGAATCACCCGAAAGTATGACGACATCCTGCGCGTCCCCGCTACACTGCGGCCACATCAGGCACCTCTCACAAAAGGAGATTCCACTTCCATGAAAAAGACGGTTCTCATCTTTGGGCTGATTTCCGGCGCAATCTCCGCTGCAGCCATGCTAGCCACGCTCCCCTTCCTCGAAAAGATGGGCGGGAATAAGGGTTATGTCGTCGGCTACACCATAATCATCCTTTCGGCCCTCATGGTGTTCTTCGGTGTCCGTTCGTATCGAGAGAATGTCGCAGGCGGGCGCTTGACCTTCGGCCGCGGATTCGCCGTCGGCATCCTCATCGCGCTGATCTCCAGCGTGTGCTACGTGGCTACCTGGGAAGTCATCTACTTTAAGTTCATGCCCGATTTCAGCGACAAATACGCGGCACACATGGTGGAGAAAGCGAAGGCCGCCGGGGCCAGCCCGCAAAAAATCGAAGAAACAGAGCGCAAGGCGGCTCAGTTCAAGGAGATGTACAACAACCCGTTAATCAACGTGGCCATGACCTTCGCCGAGCCCTTTCCCATCGGCTTGGTGGTCACGCTGCTCTCCGCCGCGATTCTCCCCAAGAAACAGCCCGCGCCCGCAAGCTAGACGAACGGTCAACTACAATTCTCCGCAGCCCGAAGGCCTCGCGCGATCACATGCGATTACGCGTTGGTGCCGCCATCGACAGTCAGATTTGCACCCGTGATGTACGAGGCCTCCGGGCTGGCGACGAACGACACCAGCGCCGCGACCTCGTCAACAGTCCCGAAGCGGTTCAGCGCAGTGTTGGCCTTCTGAGGAACCGCCCAATCGCCTGCAGCTGGATTCAAGTCCGTGTCGATTGGCCCCGGCTGGACGTTGTTCACCGTAATGCCGCGATCCCCCACCTCTCGAGACAGGCCTTGCGTGAACATCTTCACCGCTCCCTTCGTAGCCGAGTAAGGCACTAAGCCGGGCGTCATCATTCGCTCGCCCACGCATGAGCCGATCATGATGATGCGGCCGCCTTTGTTCATGTGCTTCAGCGCCGCCTTCGTTGCAAAAAAGGTTCCGCGAACGTTAGTGTCGATCATGCGGTCCATCTCTTCCAGCGTGGTGTCCTCGAACTTCTTCGGAATGGCTATGCCAGCGTTATTCACCAGCACGTCAAGCTTGCCCAATGTTGCGACGGCCTTTTCCACCGCTGCAGTGACAGCCTTGGCATCGGAAGCGTCGGCCTGAATCGCCAGCGCTCTTCCGCCGGCGCTCTCAATTTCCTTGACCACCGCAGCGGCAGCGTCTGCACCCTTCGTATAGGTGATGGCTACGCTTGCGCCATCCGAAGCCAAACGCTTCGCAATTGCGGCACCAATGCCACGCGAACCACCCGTCACGAACGCTACTTTTTTGGCTAGCTTCGACATGTATTCTTCTCCTTGTTCCTGAGTCCCATAAATTTTCCTTAACTCCGCCGCCTCGCGAGCCAATAGCCTACGCAAGCGGAAAAAGTCGGCAGCATCCTAAGCCGACGCCGCTATACAGGCGGGTATTCGATGAAATAACTCGGGAGACGGCTACATTTTTCCGCGCAGAGAGATCAGGCAACGTCTTATTTGGTCACTTCGCGACCCCTTGTCCAATTGAGTTAAGCTTCGCAATCGTTTCCACAGGCAATTCCAGCGTTGCCGCTTGGAGATTCTCGCGAAGATGCCCCATCGAAGATGTACCGGGAATCAAAAGAATGTTCCGCGAACGTTGCAGAAGCCACGCAAGCGCGACTTGCATCGGCGTGGATTGCAGCGACGAGGCCACATCATCAAGCACCGACGACTGCAACGGCGTGAAGCCGCCCAGCGGGAAAAATGGCACGTACGCAATGCCTTGCCGCGCAAGCTCATCGATGAAGCTGTCATCGTTCCGCTGTGCCACGTTGTACAGGTTCTGCACGCATACAATTTCGGTAATTGTCTGCGCCTCCGCCAACTGCTTGGGACTTACGTTGCTCACCCCGATATATCGAATCAATCCTTGACGCTTCAGCTCCGCAAGCACGGTCAACGGCTCCTCAATCGATCCCTCCGACGGCCCCATCACTTCGCCTACGCGCAGGTTCACCACGTCCAATCTGTCGAGCCCGAGGTTCCGCAGATTGTCATGCACGCCGTCGATCAGTTCTTGTCGTGAGAGCGCGGGATGCCAGGATTTATCATCGCCGCGCCGCGCGCCCAACTTGGTCACGATCACCAGTTCATCGGGATAAGGGTGCAGCGCACGCTTGATAATTTGATTGGTTACGTGCGGCCCATAGTAATCGCTGGTATCGACGTGGTTCACCCCGGCCGCAACCACCTCTCGCAGCACGGCGATCGCGCCTTTAACATCCCGGGGCGGACCCCATACCTGCGGGCCGGCAATCTGCATCGCGCCGTATCCCATACGCTGCAGTTTCAATTCACTGCCAGGAAGCGTGAAGCTGCCGCCCAGATTCGTTTGCGTCGTCATTCGATCTCTCCTCCAATGTCCGCCGTCTGGCGTTCACCTCTTGTCGTTATGGCTTACCCGTGATTAGATGAAGAAACCTTCAGTTTCGGGAGTTCGCATTTGCCTCGACGCTCACAAGTGCCCTTAGAGCCGCGTAAATCGCCAGTTCAGGCCCGTTCCGCCGCAAGTGTCGATGCAATTCTGCAAGCAACTATTCAGGTTTTGCTAGGGGTCGGTAAGGAACGACTCACCACCACCAGAGTGGCGTTGCGTGCCGGTGTTTCGGTCGGAACCTTATATCAGTATTTCCCCAATAAGAGTGCGCTGTTGCAGGCCGCCCTCAAACGTCACCTCGACGAGGTTACCGAAGCTGTCGAACTCGTCTGCAAAACACATCGGGGTAAGTCTCTTAGGGAAATGGCCACCGCGCTGATCAAAACTTTTCTTCAGGCCAAGATGAAAGATGCGAAGACCAGTGTCGCCCTCTATTCAGTCAGCTCCGACGTGGACGGAGCGAAAATCGTCCACCAGATGAGCGTTCGCTGCAACGAGTTGATCGTCCAGATGTTGGCAACCGCCCGCGAACCGCTATCGACGGATACTCAACTTGTCGCTTCCATGCTCCAGGGTGCC
>DASXLU010000263.1:0-8506 GCA_036496065.1 Candidatus Acidiferrum sp. | reverse complement strand
AAATTTTCTCGCTGGATGTAGTGGAAAGCGTCAACGTGCTTCTTGGCGGGAAATCCTCCCTCTTCACCTGCCAGATCGAACGCAACAACGCCGCGCTCGCGAAAATCAACCGCCAGTTGCGCCATCTCCAGCGATACTTCCATGTTGCGCATGGCGCAAATGATCAACCCGGACTGGATTCCAAAGTCTTTGCGGCCCCGTTCAAGACCTTTCAGCACCGCGGCAATCACCTGCTGGTGCGTCAGGCCTTTGCGGGTATGAAATATCGGCGCAAAGCGCGTTTCGAAATACACCACGCCATCCGCACTCAGATCTTCCGCCTGTTCATAGGCCACGCGTTCGAGCGCTTCTTCCGTTTGCATTACGGCGATGGTGTGGGCAAAGCCCTCCAGGTATTTGGGCAGGCTTCCTTGGTTAGCACCCTGGTGAAACCAATGCGCGAGCTGCTCCGGGTCTTCGGTAGGCAGTTGGTCGTAATTAACTGTTTTCGCCAACTCGATGATGGTTTTCGGCCGCAGCACTCCATCGAGGTGCTCATGCAACAAAACCTTCGGCAGACTCTTGAGCGCTTCATGACCTAGCTTCATCGGGCCTCCGGCTTTCCGCTCCGTTGCGATACCGCTACAGCATAAAGCACCGGCAACGGAATCTGCAGCCTTCTTGCAAGACGCGCGGCCACCTATACTTCCCCGTTGACCCTGTGCGAGACTCACAACTTGGCTTTGTAATTTGGAGGAATCGTCTTCATGAAACTGCAAGAACTGGCGCAGAAATTAGAATGCCGTGTGGAAGGCAAAGGCGACGCGGAGATTACCGGAGTGGCCGGGATTGATCATGCTGCGGCGGGAAACGTCACGTTCCTGGCCAACCGGCGTTACGTGCCTTTGCTAAAAAACACCAAGGCCAGCGCGGTTTTCATTGAGGACGGTGTAGCCATTGATCGCGAGCCGGGATTACCACCGCTCTTTGCGCTGCGCACCGCGAATCCTTACCTCGCTTTCGCGCAGGCCATAGAATTGTTTTACCAGCCACCAAGATACCGGTCCGGCGTACACGTCAGTTCGGTCATAGCTCCTTCCGCGCGCATCGGAGTGGGCGCCCATATCGGGCCCTACTGCTTCATCGACGAGGATGTCGAGATTGGTGAGCGGGCCGTGCTGCACAGCTTCGTGACGATTTATCGCGGGGCAAAAATCGGATCGCGTTTCTTTGCCCATGCGCACGCGGTGGTGCGGGAACACTGCCGCATTGGCAATCGCGTAATCCTGCAGAATGGCGTGGTAATCGGCGGTGACGGGCTAGGCTTCGCCAAACGTTCGGACGGCACTTGGTACAAGATGGTGCAATCCGGCCCGGCGATTCTCGAGGATGACGTTGAAGTGCAGGCGAATGCTTGTATCGACCGCGCCACGGTTGGCGAAACGCGCATTGGCCGCGGCACAAAAATCGATGACTTGGTCCTTGTAGGTCATGCCTCTCATGTCGGCGCCAACGGAATGCTCTGCGGTCACGTCGGCCTCGCAGGCTCAACGCGGATTCAAGACAACTGTATTCTCGCGGGACGTGTAGGCACGGCAGGCCACCTGACTGTCGGCGAAGGTACGGTCATCACAGCGCAGAGCGGCGTGCCAAACGATGTGCCCGCACGTTCGGTGTATTCGGGCTACCCGGCTGTAGAAAATCGCGAATGGTTGAAGATGATGGCAGCATTGCGCCGCTTGCCCGAATTACAAAAGCGTGTACAGAAGTTAGAAGAAGAGTTAGCGCAGCGCCCGAAATAATTTCCTCTATTGCCTAATTCGTGAAAACGAGGATTTTGGATTGAGGTGAGGCTGAATCTGCGGCCCTTACAAAAGCGATATAAGCATTCTGCCGAATCACGCCGCGCCGGGAAATCCGATCGGCCGCTGATCTGGCGGCAATCCCGCAGCCAGTTCATCGTGCAGCCGTTCGTTTAACGCGTCGCGATTCTCCAGGGTATATTCGTTCGAATCGATCGGCCGCAAAAATTCCACTAAAATATCTCCAGGCTTGATGTTCAGCTTTCGCTTTTCCATGATTCGATGCGCGTTCGAGCAAGCAACCGGAACAATCGGCACGCCCGCTTTAATCGCCATCACGGCAGTTCCCTTCTTGAACTCCTGCAGCCGACCGTCGGGACTTCGCGTGCCTTCCGGGTAGATCAAGAACGACTGGCCATTGCGCAACGATGCTGTGGCCAGTTCCAGACTGCTGATCGCCGAGTCACGGTTGAACCGGTCGACAGGAATGAAATGTGCCAGGTGAAATGCCTGCCCCACGATCGGGTATTCAAATAGCGAGCGCTTCAGAAGAATCGCGATGCGGCGAGGGATAGACCACACCACGGACGGGGCATCTGCGGAACTGGTGTGATTTGCGGCAAAAATGCAGGTCCCCGCAGGAATACGCTCAGTGCCCTTCACATGCACGCGCACGCCCACGCATCGTACGAAAAACATCACGCCATTCACGCCTGCCCAGTACAGCGGGTCCGGATTTTTGGAGACTAGCGTATAGATGAGCAGTGGTGGACCAGCAATCAGAATGTAAAGCGACAGAAATATAGTGATGAAGGCAGCGCGAATCATAAGGACTGGCTAGGAACTTTCTCGAATCAAGGCGCGAAGGTCAAGCCGATTTAGTGGTTTCTGGCAGTCACAGGATCTGTGGTACCGTGCAGGATGCCGTCGCGGATTCTCTTCGCCCGCTCGTCGGTTTGCGCCATTTCCGCTACGTGGAAAGTCTTTTCGCGCAATTCGCCTAGTCGAACGACGATGTTTTCTTCCTTCTCCTCGCGCCGAATTCGCAAATGCAGCTCTTCGCCCGGTCTCTGCTGACCTAGCCATCGCTCGATGCGCCGCGGTGGCTCGCCATTGTTCCAGCGAAGCACTTCATCTCCCGCTCGCAAACCGCTAGTCGCGGCCGGCCCATCAGCATCCACACTTCCAATTGTCCACGGGCCGTTGGCTTCGTGCTCCACAAAAAATCCCAAGACTGGTTTGACGGTCTCCTTGGTGTGGAGTTCCAGTCCGGCCAGCGGCAAGAATTCCTTGTAAGGGAGCGGCGCAGTCCCGCTGATGTAGTCCGAAAAGAAATCCTGAAGCGACCCGCCGACCAACTTCTCTGCTGTCAGCCGCACATCCAAACTGTCTTGGTAATACTTTCCCTCTTTCGCGAATTCGACGTTCATTGAACGAAATACATCGTCGAGACTTTTCTGATTGTTCGTGCGATCGCGAATCAAAATATCGAGCAGCACACCCAGGATTTGGCCCTTGGTGTAATACGAAACGCTGCGTTGCGGCTGGTTGTACAAGGCATACTTCTCCATCCACGCATCCAGGCTCGACTGCTCTGCGCTTTGCCACTGCTCCGCAGGACGCACCTCAACTTCACTGATTTGCGAACTGAAGTCCTGATAGAAATCCTGCTTGCTCCACAGACCGGTCCGGACCATTGCATAGGCGCCGTAGGTATTCGTGACGCCTTCCGCGAACCACAAAGATCGCGTGTACATTTCGTGCGTGTAATCAAGCGGCTCTAGAGTTGCCGGCCGAATCCGCTTCACATTCCACAGGTGAAAAAACTCGTGCGCCGAAACGTTCGCGAGAAACGCATCGGACTGCACCGAGATAGCCGTTGAGTTGGCGTGCTCCATCCCACCACCGCCCCCAGCCGCCGCCTTTCCGATGTGAAAGATGAATGTGTAATTGTCGTAGGGCGCATCCTCCATCATTTTCACTTCGTAGTTACAGATTTTGCGCAGCGAACCTTCCACATCGCGTCGCTTCCAGCCATCCCCGTGAATCACAACGTGAACAGGAGGCTTTAGGTCCGAAAGTGTGAATTCCTCAAATTTCGAAATTTCGACGGGATCGTCCGCCAACATATCGAAGGTGGCCGCTGCCAGCGAATAGGTGCGCGAGGGCCCGCTTCCGTTCGTATTGGTGAGTGACGCGGATGCGACTTTCCATTCACCGGGAACGCCCGACAGCGTAACCGTGCTTTTTTCCGAGCGGCGCTCCGGGACATAAAGCAAGATCATGGCGGGATTGATAAAAGCGTGGTCCGAGTTTAATTGCGCTCCGAACGGGCCGGGATCATCCCAGAACGTCTCGTAACGAACGGTAATTGTGCCCGTGCCTTTCACACGCCACGTGAGCTTATCGAGTTTCTCGATTTCCGTTCCTTTGCCATCAATGTAGGCTTCCACTCGTTGCACATGGCTGCTAAAATCGCGGATTTCGTAATATGCATTCCATGCGGCCATCTGGAGGCGGACGTCCCCATCGACGTTGGGCACTTGCATGGCGACGCGAAAGAGATGCTGCTCGGGATGAGCGATCGACAGATCGTAGTGAATCTCAGCGCGCGCCGGGCAGCCACTGAAGGCCAACAGCGCAATGAAAATACCAGCCGTAAGAAATGCAAGCTTTCGACTTTTGCTTGTCACCTGACCGGGGCCTCTGCACTCGTGGATTTGGCCGAAAGCTTCTGCAATAACTTTTCGTGCAACCCGTCAAAGCTGCCATTCGACATGACTAAAAGCAAGTCTCCGGGCTTGGCTTCCTTGGTCAGCAACTCCGCAATCGCTTCGGCTCCCGGCAAGACGCGGGCATCTCTTCCGCGAGCACGTACAGCCGCAGCGATGGTCTCTGGGTCTAATCGTTGCGATTCATCCAACTGGCCAGCGCGGTGCACGCTTCCTAACAAGACGTGGTCGCCCAAGGCCAACGCATCAGGCAAGGCGTCCTGAAAGACACGGCGTCTCATCGAATTGGATCGTGGCTCCAGCACTGCCCACACTTTACGATCGGGCCACCGTAAGCGCGCAGCCTCAATCGTGGCGCGAATCGCTGTCGGGTGATGCGCGAAATCGTCCACAATCAGGATGCCGTCAATCTCGCCTTTTACGTCCATGCGCCGCTTTACACTTTGGAAGGTTGCGAGCGCCTCGCGAATGGATTCCCGGCGAATTCCCCGGCCTTGCGCGATCACCAACGCAGCAAGCGCGTTCAAGACATTGTGGCGACCGGTAGCAGCCAGATGAAAATCGCCAAAGGCCTCGCCTCGATAGCTCGCGGCAAAGTTCATTCCATTCCCTTCGACCGCAACGCCAGAGGCAATCCAATCGTTTACACTTTCGAACCCGTAAGTAATGACGGGGCAGAAGGCCTTTTCGGTTGCCTTTCGCAGCGCTTCGCCGGCTTGCGGGTCGCCCCAGATCACCACGCGACCTCGCCTTGGAACCAGGTTGACGAGACGCTTGAAAGCAAGCTGGTACACATCAAAGTCCGAATAAATATCCGCGTGATCAAATTCCAGCGACGTAATGATTAGATCATCGGGGTGGTAGTGAAAAAACTTTGCCGCCTTATCCCAATAGGCGCTGTCGTACTCATCGCCCTCCAGGATAAAGTCTTCCCCGCCGCCCAGCCCGTAGCTCTTTCCGAAGTTTTCCGCCACCCCGCCGACCAAGAAATTGGGCTTCTTGGCTGCCACATGGAAGATCCACGCCAGCATGGCCGTCGTCGTTGTCTTGCCGTGCGTACCGCTGACGACAATGGAGTGCTTCGCAGGAAGAAACTCTTCTTCGATGATTTCGGGCAGCGATCGGTAAGCAAGCTTCCGATCCAGCATCTCTTCCACTTCTACATTTCCGCGCGATATGGCATTGCCAACTAGAACGACATCCGGAGCTGGCGTCAGATTCTTGGCATCGAACGCGGTCGCGTAGGAAATATCCAACGATTCCAGGAGGGTGGAAGCTGGAGGGTACACTCCTGCATCAGACCCGGTCACTTTGTAGCCGCGTTCGCGCAGCATGCCCGCGAGGGGGGCCATCGCGGATCCCCCAATTCCAATCATATGAATGTGCTTCATCTTCTTTTTCGACCCTGGCCTCATTTTATTCGTCCACTACGGCCGGCTCCAAAATATCGAGGAGCCCTGGCCCATCAGATTCCAAACGCGCGCGAACTCCCAGTGGAATCGTTAGCATTGGGCGATTTGTGTGGCCCACCGGCGCGCCCCATACAACCGGAATCCCAAGAGGAGTCAGGATTCGTTCGCAGACTTCGCGTATCGTTGGACTTGCCTCGACCGATGGAGTGCCATCCGGAAATTCGCCCAGCACAATCCCGCGCACGTCGCGAAATTTGCCCGCCTGCTTCAAGTGCATCAGCACCCGATCCACTTGATACGGTTTCATGCCGCGATCTTCCAACAGCAGAATCGCATCCGCAAAATCCAATTCCCACGGCGTTCCGATCGTAGCCTGCACCAGCGTCAGGCATCCGCCTAATAGCCGGCCTTCGGCCTCTCCTGCGGCAAGTGATTCGCCATCCAGATTGACGGCAAGTCCCGAAGCCGTGTTCGTGACGGCATTCATAAAAGAATCTTCGTCATAGCCCTGTACACGGTTCGCGCCGTTGTTAAATCCCGCTGACGCCATGGGGCCGTGAAACGTCACCCATCCGGCTTTCTGCCACAAATAAATCTGAAATGTCGTCAGGTCGCTGAATCCAACGATGCATTTCGGTTCGGGCAATTCCGCTTGCAGGTCCGACTCGAGAAGATAGTTGGAGCCGTATCCTCCGCGCGAGGCAATCATCCCTTCGACGAACGGATTTTGCACCGAGGAGAGAAATTCTTCGCCACGTTCCTCCGCGCTTGCCGCAAAATATCCTTCGCTGTCATATTCAAACGGCGGCTCAACATCGAAGCCCAGGCGCCTCAATTCCTCGATGCCCGCAAAAAGATCCATGCGATCTGACGGAGAAGCCGGTGCGAACGTGGCGATCTTGGAGCCTTTGCGGAGAGCCTTCGGTTTCCGGGTAATGATCTGTGGCCCGCTCATTCGTGGAGGCCTTGCGACGGGATCACTTCCGCCACCACTCCATGGCGGTTGAGTTGAGCGATGATTTCCTCCTGCTGACGGTGATTGACGTCTGCTTCGAATTCGACCACCGACGTCATGCCGGAGATGGAAGTGCGGAAATGCAGCGGGGAAATCTTTAGGCCATCCAGCAGTTGCTGAACCTCGGTTGCCACACTTTCAGTATGCCCTGTGGTAAATCGGAACAGCAAAACCCGCGCGCGGAGACTAAACCTTTTTTCGCACCAGGCCAAACCCACCAGAGCAAAAAGAACGATACCCGTAGTCGACGATGCAACCAGATAGAATCCGCCTCCGGACGCCATCCCGATGGCCGCCTCCACAAAAATTGTAGCCGCGGTCGTCATTCCCACCAGACCGCCGCTTTCTTTCAGAATGGCCCCGGCGCCGAGAAATCCAATACCCTGCACGATGTTGGATGCAATGCGCGTGGAACCGCTATCGTTCCAAATGTGGCCAAGTTCCCCAGACATGATTGTAAACAGTGCGGTCGCCAAACAGACGAACAGGCTGGTGCGGATTCCGGCCGGCCGACGACGCAGGTCTCTCTCAACGCCGATCGCCGCGCCCATAGTGGCCGCGAACAGCAGCCTGATTATAATTTCGTGAAAAGTGAGCATCCCTGAACGAGCGTGTCCCGCTCACTGGATTCTAGCGAGTTAGAGCTTGAATTGCGTTAACTTTGCGAAGTGGCGTGCCCTGGCGTGTATCTCTTTCGTTTTGAGCTTGAGCAATCGCTCCAGGCCGAAACGTTCCACGGCAAAGCTGCCCAGTACGGAGCCATACACCATCGCGCGCCGCAGCGCCGCATCGGTTTTGCTCCCGGCGCTTGCCAGGTAGCCCATGAAACCGCCGGCAAAGCTGTCGCCAGCTCCCGTGGGATCGTGCGGCTCTTCCAATGGGAATGCCGGAACGCAAAACACGCCGTTTTTGTCTACCAACATCGCCCCATACTCTCCACGCTTCACAACAAGAGTCGAAGGGCCCATCTTGAAGATGTGCTTCGCCGCGCGGAGCAGGTTGTGTTCGCTGGAAAGCTGTCTGGTTTCCGCGTCGTTAATCATCAAGATGTCCACATGCTTTAGCGTTTCGAGCAATTCGGCGTTGGTGCGCTCAATCCAGTAATTCATTGTGTCCATGGCGACCAGCTTTGGCCGGCCCTTTACCTGTTTCAGCACGTCGCGCTGCAGGTCTGGAGCGATGTTCGCCAGAAACACGTGGCTCGCTTTGCGATATTTCTCGGGCAAGCGTGGTTTGAAGTCCGCAAATACGTTGAGGTCTGTGGCCAAAGTCACCCGCTCGTTCAAGTTTTCCGAGTAGCGGCCCGCCCAGAAGAAACACTTTCCCGCTGTCCGTTCCAGCCCTTCAATATCAATCGAGCGCTTCCGGAGAATCGCCTCGTCTTGCGGATGAAAATCTTCGCCAACAATTGCAACCAGGCTTACGTGCGTAAAAAAACTGGCAGCGACAGAGAAATACGTGGCCGCGCCTCCCAATGTACGCTCTACCTTTCCATAAGGACTTTCAAGCGCATCATAAGCAACCGAACCGACGACGAGTAGCGACACAAGTTTCTCCTTTATAGAT
>DASXLU010000262.1:0-3665 GCA_036496065.1 Candidatus Acidiferrum sp. | reverse complement strand
CACGCCATGAACATCGACGGACTGGGCGAGAAGATCGTCGATCAGCTTGTAGATAAAGGTCTGGTGAAGGATGTCGCGGACCTCTACACTCTGACGCTCGACAAGCTTTCTGGCTTGGACCGGATGGCGGAAAAGTCGGCGCAGAATCTTCTGGATGAAATAGAGGCCAGCAAGAAGCTGCCGTTATCACGCTTGATTCATGCGCTGGGAATCATGTTTGTGGGCGAACGTACAGGGCAGTTGCTCGCGGAACATTTTTCGTCACTCGACGAATTCGCGGCGGCTACAGAGGAACAGCTCGAAAGTGTGCCGGAAGTTGGGCCAAAAGTATCCAGCAGCATTGCGGAATTTTTCTCCGAGGCTGCGAACCGAAATATCCTCAAGAAGCTGCAAAAGGCCGGCGTGCGTCCCACAGGACAGAAACGCGAAATGAAGAGCCAGAAGTTCGCGGGGAAGAGCTTCGTGTTCACCGGCGGGCTCGCCAATCGTTCACGTGAAGAAGCAGGAGAATTGGTGCTGCAGCACGGCGGGAAAATCTCCGGCTCGGTCAGCAAGAAGACAGACTATGTAGTTGTGGGCACCGACCCCGGCTCCAAGTTCGACAAAGCCAAAGAACTGGGCGTCCCAGTCTTAACAGAATCCGACTTCGAGAAGTTGCTTAGCGCTAAGTGAATACAGAACCAGTCCTTCCATTCGGACGCGGCTACGAAAACTGACGATTTTATTGGCGAGAAACTCGGTCATCGAGTCCTTCGAGTCGCGGTATAATTGGGATGGCGGGTGAGCTGGATGATCGCTGGCTGAAGCTGCGCAAGCAGTGGAGGCGGGAGGAAAGTCCGGACACCACTCCGCGCGAGCGGAGAAGTAGCTTTGAGTCTTTGGTCGAGGGTAACCCTTCGGCCTCGGGCCTCAGGGCGAGGGGCAACGCGCCTGGTAACGCCATGGGATGTCTTTTGCAGTGCCGGGCTAAATGCCTGGTGGCCGCAAGAGGCGTTACGGACAGTGCCACAGAGAATATACCGCCTGCGTCGCGCAACCCGGTGATAGCTCGGAGGAAAACCTTCGAGACATCTTCGAATGGTTCGCAGCGCTGGTAAGGGTGAAAAGGTGGGGTAAGAGCCCACCGCCCCGGTGGCAACATCGGGGGCACGGCAAACCCCGCGAGGTGCAAGACCAAATAGGAGGGGAGAGCTGGCCCGGCTCACTGAGAGCTTCGTGCAAACGAAGCGCTCCCTTGTTGGCGGCGCAAGCCGCTGCCAAGGATGAACCCTCGGGTAGGTCGCTGGATCCCGGTCGCGAGGCCGGGACTAGAGGAATGATCGTCGCGCGCCCAGCCGCAAGGTTAGGCGCGTCACAGAATCCGGCTTACAGGCTCATCCGCCATAAATTTTTCCGCACCAAACTAAGTGGATACGATCGCTCGAGGTAGAGCTCGTAAGGATCTGGCTAGAGCAGAGCCACAGGGGGTAAAGCTAGATGGCCAGTTCGGCATTAGCATCTACGGGGAATCAAGACGTTACTCTCGAAACTAGTTGCCCAGGCTGCTCGGGACCGAGCTTCCGTGTTATCGCGGGTCAGGATTTCCTGTCGCATTGCGACGATTGCGGAATGGTCTTCGACAATCCCCGTCCTAGCGCCAAGGCGATAAAGTCGTATTACAGCCAAAACGGAAAATACGATCATTGGCTCGCGAATCTTTCTCGACGCGAGCAATTGTGGCAGCGACGCCTCCGGAAAATGCGCCAACACAGCAAGTCCGGCAGTTTGCTGGACATTGGCACTGGCATCGCACAGTTTCTCTCCCTTGCCCAAGATTACTCACCGAAACTCGGCACAGAAGTGTCGAGCATCGCAGTGCAAATCGCTGCTGAGCGTTATGGAATCCGCGTTTTCGAAGGCGATGTCGAATCTTTGCCGATTACGCAGCGATTCGACAATATAACTTGCTTCCATGTTTTGGAGCATGTTCAACGGCCCGCCATGCTTCTCGCCAGATGCAGGGAGTTGCTGGCCCGGAACGGACGATTATTTATCGCGGTGCCGAATGATCTGGGGACGCCAAGAACGCGACTTGGCTTGCGGCGTCTTCAACCAATCACGTTATCGGGCGAAGAGATTCATCTATCGCATTTCACACCCAATTCGCTACGCGCGGTGCTGAACCGCGCCGGGTTCTCTGTTGCTTATCTGTCGCTGGATCCATACTGGGATACGCCAGAGCGCAAGGAGTTCCTTCGCTACTACGGTATGGGCTTTCTTTATCGCGTCACCGGGATAAATCTGTATTCGACCATCTGGGCCGTAGCCACTCTTCCGCCGCCAGCGATTTAACTGAATTCTAAGCCGCGGTCCGAAGGCAAGGCGTGGCAATATCCCGTTCTTGGTTTAGCTGGCGGGCAGCACCACGGGAGCGCCCTTGTCCTTAACCAGAAATACTACGAATTTCGCCGGTTTGGTTTGGCTGGCGTTTCGGCCGACGACGTGAACATCAATGGGGCCTTCATAGAAGGTCTGGCCAGGTGTCAGCGTCACTTCCTTCTGACCCTTCACCTGCATCACGATTGAGCCCTCAAGCACATAGACAAACGCATGTGCATTGTGACGATGTATAGGGTCCGAGCTGCCCGGCGGATATACCACTGTGATCATCAAACCTTCCTTGCCAGGAAAGTCCGTCAAGTCTTTCGAGAAGAGCGGCGTCACCTGTGCCTCTTGGGGCTCCAGCGTGACGGGCATCAGACACAACAACATCAAGACTAGCCTTGTAATCGTCATAAAAGACTCCTCCGGTTGAATTTTTAAGAGTTCAACCCGCCATGTGGCTGGTCTGAGCCAGGCATGGCGGTAGATGGGCTGGGTAATTTTCGCTGTGTCCTGTTGAAGTCGGTCTGGTTGGGCCGGCCTTCGTTACAGCCGCGCTACTTGGTACCCGCGGCCGCCGCTTTCCCAGCGGGTTGAGCGAGCCATGTTTCGAATCGCGTCTCGGCGAGTCGCGCACCGTCGTCCGGAACCAATGTCCTCTCGCTGACCTTCACGCCGTAGTAGCTCGCGTGCGGGTCAGCCACAACCTCGCGCGGATCCTTCCACGCCGCTAAAGCTCGCCGGACGAGTGCATCGAGCGGAAACTTTTCCGGCCCTCCCACTTCAATGGTGCCATTCACCGGTTTGCCCGTCGCGACCCGGCCTACCGCACCGGCGACATCGTCGGCGGACATTGGCTGTATCAGCGCAGTCGGCAGATGTACTTTGTTGTCGGCGGTAGAAAAATCGGCGATGCCCTTAACGAATTCGAAAAATTGCGTCGCGCGCACGATGGAGTAGGGGATGGAGGAATTCTTGATCAAATTCTCCTGAGCGATTTTTGCACGGAAGTACCCGCTTTCGAGCATTCGCTCGGATCCTACGACGGACAACGCAACGTGATGCTTTACACCTGCGGTCGCTTCACCCGCGAGAAGGTTACGGGTCGATGTCTCGAAGAAATTCATCACCGCCGCGTCTTCCCACGAGGGAGCATTCGATACGTCCACGACCACCGATGCTCCCTTCAGCGCTTCGGCCAGTCCCTCGCCAGTGAGGGTGTTGACACCGGACTTGGGCGAAGCTGCCACGGCCTCGTGGCCTTGTTCCTTCAACTTCGCCACAAGTCTTGATCCGATAAGTCC
>DASXLU010000261.1:0-3656 GCA_036496065.1 Candidatus Acidiferrum sp. | reverse complement strand
ACCGGGCTTGAAGATGATGCTTTGGCCCTCTTCAACGGCGGTCGTGGATTCCGCGCCGCGAACGCTGCCACGGCCTTTAATGAAAATGTACAACTCCCATTGGGCCGAGTGGGCATGAAAGGGAAAGTTAGCCGCACCTGGGGGCAGGCGAAAATACTCCGCGTCGAAGGGATGTCCACCGCCCCAGGTTCCAACATCCTTTATCCCTCCGAGAGCCTGGGAAATCGATTGACGCACGAGATGCACCGCAGATTGCACCACCCGAAAAAGATCGTCCCCGACCCGTTCCAGCCACGCAGACAATCCTCCTCGCCGAAATGTGTGAACGCGCTTGTCACCCGTGCAAGCCGTCCCCTTTTGCATATGCCGGTCTTATTTTCCAGCGGGTTTACGTGGCAATCGCGCGGGCAGACGTGATAATTTCGCAACAGCTCAAGCGCCTCTTCTATTTTCTCGCGCAATCGTCCTTCCTCATAAGTTTTCAGGTACGCCGGAACGAATTCATTGCGCGGAATCACATACCGCCCCTCACCCGACAATTCGAGCGGGACCGAGCTGCTCCACCTGACTTCCTTGCGTATAAAATTGAACAACTTTGGGTTCCTCGCTATACCGGAAGAAATCTAGCCGAAATCTTTTGCGATGCCAGTGACCATCCCCCGGCGGGGTACCGCGCCTAAACTCAATGAATTGCCAATTCTAAAAATAACTGCATAAGACAATGTTGTGAGCGCGATGTCGCGATGCCCTTTCAGTCCGTGCGGTTTCCCGCATAAGCATCCACAAGTCCTGCCGCAACCGCGTTTGCATACTCCCGGTAAATGCTTTCACGCTCTCTGCCTGCTACGAGTCGGGTCCCTTTGTAGTCTCCGGCCAGCAGTCGTTGCAGGGTAACGGGCTCATTCATAAAGTATGGTTCGGTGACGACCACTGGGCCGTCGTGTTCCCGATTGAAAGCCAGATTTCGAGCAACCACAAAAGCACTTCCTCCACTTACGGTGCGAGTATTCGCAGAATTGCCGTACCTTACCGGTGAATCGCCCGTGACAGCTTGAAATCGAGCCGCGATTCTCACCGCTACTGTTGTCTCAGTTGGAGTAACGTTTTCGAAAAGCTTGGTCAGCAGCCGCAGTCGTTGATGAGGATCACTTCTTAACTCTTTCGCCTGATAAGCGCCATCGACAAAAAAGATGTTGCGATTGATCCGCGTTAGCCTGCTGCGAGCACTTTCTGGAGACGCATCATGTTGCAGGACGATCGTGAGGTCCGGCCTGAAATGAAGCCGTACCTCTTCGGCTCTGGCACGTTGTTCGATAACCTTGGCAAAGAGCACCTCTTTCACAATCTGAAAGCGGCGTTCGCTGTTCTTCGGAACGTTCCGGGCTCTTTCGTAAAACGCGGGCGGAAGCGTGTAGCTCTGGCGGGCGAGGGTTTCTCTGGTTTCCTCCTCGAGCTTCTGTGGATCGTAAGCGGCCACCGGTTCGGCCGACTGCCGGGTCAAAAATACCTTGGCCCCAAGCTGTTGAAGATTTCGCTCTAGAATTTTTGCGACAGTTAGATTGAGGTCACCTTCCTGAATTCGTCCATATCCTCGGTAAAAGGTTGAACGATCATCCCAGCCACCCCACTTGCCTCCAATGTCGGCCGGTTCGATCACCAGCCGAAAGCCGACTAAAGGTTTGGATGCCGAGTGACGAGAAATCTCAGAAACAGTTCTAAACCCGACCGGCGGGCGTTTTACATTCTCAGATGAAGACGCGAATTGAACCTCGACCAGTTGTTCCCAACCAGGAGCGGCGAATACCTTTACGGAGCTGTTGGTGATCTCCAGAAAAGGGTCAAGACCATGAAAAGGATCGAAAACCTCTCTTAGGCGCTGCTCAAATTCTCCGCGTGTCAAAGTCCGGCTAAATCGGCTTAAGGAGCTCCACTCAGCCCTGCTCGGATCGCGCAGCAATGGCTCGAGGACGGTGGTCTGGGCTTCTAAGAACGGTGTCAGGCGCAGAAACAAAGCCGTTAGGCAAAGCACTTTGAGAATTTGCAGATCCATAAAGTTTCGTGCAATCAAGCGAAGTCTTGATCATTCGACATTGCCATAGCAATTAATTTGCAACAAACGAGCGTACGCTATTGAAGGCGTCAGCACCGAAACTGAGCCTTCCGATCGGCAGATCGCTGAACTGATCGACGAAATAAAAAAGCAGCATGTAAAAGCGATCTTTTTTGGAAAGCATGCTGAACCCGAAGGTTGCTAGTGAAATCACCAAGGAAACAGGAGCCCAGATCGACGGAACGCTCTACGCAGATGGGCTCGGAGATGGTGACGGCAGCACTTACGATGGAATGGTTAGGCACAATATCACGACAATCGTCGACGCGCTTAAATAGAACTATTGAAGCTGACAGAAATCAGCGGGTTCAGCGGATTCAGGTGATTCTACACAAATTAACTGAGGCCGCTGAAACCGCTCTTCGCTGTTCACTGTTCAGGAATCGGCGTAAACTTCTTCCCCTTTCTGCAGGCGCAGGGCGACCGCCACCGACTGGCCTGAGCTTCGCCGTGTCGGGCAATGGGCAGCCAGGTGCCGGCAAATTGCTGCGTAGAGGAGTTCGCGCTCGGCGCTGGCCGGCGGCCATTCTTCAGCCTGCGTAAAGCCGGCTTCGAGAACTTGCAGGCTATGGAAGTCCAGATCCTCGCGAACGGTGGCCAAAGTGAGCGTATCAATCAGCTTTGGCTCTGGATGGCCAAGGCGCAAATAACGGACCGCGAGGCGTGGCACTTCAGACCATTCCTTTCGCCGGTCGAGAGCAGCGAGCATTGCCTCTCGAAGTTCGTCAGCCGCAGTCGGGAGATTCTCTAAGGGCTGCTCGCTCGGCAGTTGAGCCCGAGGGATATTGAGAAACCGTTCTAAGTAGATCGACATGGCCGCATGGAATAGGCCGCGGACAAGGTCCGGCCCTGTCTCACCCCGTGCCAGCACCCGATGAAGCGCGTTGCAGAACGAAAAAGTGTGCGCAGGCGCGGACCAATCTTCAATATCGTTTGACTCCGGGAAACGCGCCAGGCGCGACGCCGCCGCGAGTGTCAGTTGTCGGGCGAGTTCGGCCGGCGAAACACCCCGATCCATGGCGTCTATAATGGCTCTAATAATCGCCTGAGGGTCTTCTCCAAGCACTTGACTATAGAAATCCGGCTTACACATTGCCCTTCCCCGCGTTCCGGGCGGGTTTTTGCGCAGGGCCTCCTCGGCTGTTCGAATTAGCTCAACCAGATCGGTCGGTGCGCGCCATGTTCCCTGTTCTTCCTCGGACTGCGACTCTGTCAGGTGTTCGACAATGAGTGGCAGAGCCTCGGTTGCGCATTCCCAGCCGATAAAATCCAGTAGCTCAAACGCCTTGTTGGACAAATCCAGGGCGTGTCCGCCGTCGGCATAGACCCGCTCCTGGATTGGTCCGAAGACCATGCGATTGAGTGCTTCTCTGGTGAGGCCGCCGGCGACAGCCGTCAGTAATGTCCGCTGCGCAGGTCGAATCGGGCGTGATGCCAGTGGCAGCTAAGTAGGCCACCATCCAGGCTCCCTTTGCCTAATGGGAAGCCCATGTGGGGACACCGATTGTCGAGTGCGAATACCTGCCCTTCGTGCCAGCAAAGCAGC
>DASXLU010000260.1:0-6232 GCA_036496065.1 Candidatus Acidiferrum sp. | reverse complement strand
ACGAACCCGCGGTCACTTTAGCACATCTGTTTCCAAAGGAAAGCTACTGTATTGTAAAGAGATAAGGTGAGGTTGCGTGCAAATGTTTGCCGTTTTAGAGGCGCGGGTCTCCCACAGTTGCCGTAGCCGAAGATCGATATTACATGTCGTTAACAATCACCTACAGGCAAAGAAGCAAGCAAATACAGTTTTCGCTGTACGGTCTTTGCAATTAAACAGCGACGGCATGTGCGTTACTGCGCGTCTTTGAGCTTGAGGCGGTGCTTATTCTCTTCGAGAAAAGCGCGGAGATCGGGAGAGGCATCGAGCAAACGTGTCCATTGTTCGTAATACAAAGTGACGGGGAAACGGCCGAGGCCGTAGACGCTGACGCCGCCTTTTTCGCCGACGCGAAATTCGAGAGTTCCCTTTTTGCGGCCTTCACTTTTTTTCTCGAGCTCGGCGATACGCGCGAGCAATTCCTCTTTGGTTGGTTCGGACATCGTAATCCTCCCGTGAGCATCCATCTTTCCACACAACCAAGGATAGCGCCAACACATCAGTTCTAGGACGTCCATGGCTCTTGGACTAGCCGGGCCAAGCTTGCGGTTCAATTGCCGAGCAGTCGCACACCCGGTATCATGCTCACTCCAAGTTCGGGGGCTTCGTTCATCTACCCATGATTCGCCTGAAGAATCGCTTTGCTTACCTGATTATCGCTGTGATTGTGATTGGATTGCTGACGGGTGCGTCGCCCATTTTTGCAGCGCAGGCGGAGTCTACGGAAATCATTCCGGTGTCGCAGGTGCGGCCGGGAATGCAGGGGTACGCGTACACGATTTTTGCAGGCGATCAGGTGGAAAAGTTTGACCTGGAAGTGATCGGGGTGATGCCGAACTTTCTGGGGCCGAAGCAGACGATCATCCTGGTGCAACTGAAAGGACCCAAGGTGGAGCACACCGGCGTGGTCGCGGGAATGAGCGGCAGTCCGGTCTACCTGGAAGGAAAATTGGCGGGGGCGCTTTCGTTGAAGTTGGGAATTTTCACGAAAGAGCCGATTGCGGGAGTGACGCCGATTGAAGACGTGTTGCGGCCGTCGACCGAAGTTGCGGGCGGACAGAGCGGACAACAATTCGCGTTGCCCAATGATATGTTGGCGCGAAACACGCTGGCGAGTGGATCGGCGCTGGAGCCCATTGAAACGCCGCTGGTATTTTCTGGATTTCAGCCGGCATCGCTGCAACCGTTTACGTCGCAACTGCAGAGTTATGGATTCGTAGCCGCTCAGGGCGGAACGGCAGAAGCGCGTCCCGATGACGGACATCTGGCCGCGGGAGATATGGCGGGAATGGTGCTGGTGCAGGGAGACGCGTCGATCAACTCGGCGTGCACAGTGACGGCGGTGCGTGGGAACAATGTGTTTCTGTGCGGGCATCCGTTTTTGAATTTTGGCGACGTGCAGATTCCGATGGCGCGCAGCCGCGTGGTGACGACGCTGTCGTCAGAACTGGCGTCGACCAAAATTGTGAATGTAGGCGGCTCGATCGGAACGATTACCGGCGATCACCTGACCGCGGTGACCGGCAAGCTGGGCGCGGCGCCTACGATGATTCCGCTCGATCTCGATTTTGTTTCGGGAGGCGCGGAGAAAAAGCTGCACTTCGAAATTGTGAACCACCCGAAGCTTACGCCGCTGCTGGTGGCGCTGACTACGTTTAATGGCGTGAATCAGAACTCGATTTACGGCGAAGGCAGGACCTTGCACTTGAGTGGCGAAATCAAGTTGCAAGGACACGCGGCGGTTCAGATTGAAAGCACGATTGCGCCCGGCGATTCGTTTTCACCGGATAGTTTGCCGGTCGCGCTGGCAGTGCAGAACGCGTTCGGCAGGCTATTCACGAATAGCTATGAAGTGCCGGTGGTGGAGCACGTGACGCTGCGTGTAGAAAGCCTAGCGGGACGGCAATCGTACACGATCGACAGCGCATGGCTGGAAAAGGGCGAAGCCGCACCGGGAGAAGATATTCGCGTGAGGGTATCGCTGCGGCCATATCGCGGAGCGGCGCGAATTGAAGAGACCACGGTGCACGTGCCGGATCAGATCGCGCGAGGGTCGATGATTCGCGTGTTGGTAAGCGATGCAGAATTGCTGAACCGGGCGTCGCGAGGATTCAATTTTCAAGGCGGAGGCATGGGTGGCGGGTCGTCGGGCCCAGAAGGACTGGACCCGTTGATCGCGCTGATCAATCGTGAGCGGCACAACGACCGGCTGTATGTAGGACTGTTTGTGCCGGCGCCGACGATGGTGTGGGACGACAAAGAAATGCCGAACGTGCCGCTATCGCAAATCAACATGATAGACGGAAGGCCAGCACCGGGAACGGTGCAAGTGTTGCGGGAATCCCTGGCGAGCGAAGCTTCCGTGCCGCTGGGCGGGCCAGTTTCAGGCGTGATTTCGTTGAATCTACAGATTCGGTGAACCTTTTCATGACGAATGCAGACACGAGATTGCTGGTGTGCAGAAATAAGCGGTGGAAGGCGGCGCGTACGGCGGCTTGCGGCGCGCTGGCGCTCGTGGTGGTGCTGGGCTGCAGCTTGCTGGTATCGGCGGACCACACGCGGAGGTGGCGGCAATCGACGTATGAAGAGTTTCTGAAGGGCACGCCGAAGGGCGTGGCGGTACGCAGCGACGGGCATCTGGAGTTGGCGCCAAAGTTCACGCTGATTTCCGATGCGGATGCTTCGTATTTGTGGGCTCTGCGCGCGGATTCATCGGGAGTGCTGTATGCGGGCGGCGGCTCTCCGGCAAAAGTATTTCGCTTTGAGAGCGGCGCGAAACCCAAAGTGGTGTTCGAGTCGACGGACCTGCTGGTGCAGGCGATTGCGTTCGATGCGAAGGGAACGCTGTACGTAGCGACTTCGCCGGATGGCAAGGTGTACAAAGTTTCTGCGAGCGGCGAGAAGAGCGTGTTCTTCGATCCGAAAACGAAATATGTGTGGGACCTGGCATTCGCGCCGGATGGATCGTTGTACGTGGCGACGGGAGACAAGGGGCAGGTCTTCCGCGTGAACACAGATGGCAAGGGCGAACTGTTTTATGCGAGCGACGAGGCGCACATCAAAGTTCTGGGTTTTGACGCAAAGGGAAACTTGCTGGCAGGGACCGAGCCCAACGGACGAATTCTGCGAATCACGGCTAGCGCAGAGAAGAGCGCGAAGCGGAAATCGCCAGAAGATGCGGTAGCAGACGGGTTCGTGCTGTACGAGACCGCAAAACGCGAAGTAACTTCGCTGGCGGTGACATCCGGTGGCACGACATATGTTGCGGCGATTGGAGAGAAGCCGCGTGCTACATCGCCGGCGCCCTCCGCGGTGATTACCACGGCGCAAGGCACGACGACGATTACGAACGCGACACCCACGCCGATAGCACAAGGTGGCGCGCCGTTTGTGGCGTTTCCACAAGCCATCTCGAGCAGCATTTATCGAATTTCGTCGGATGGCGCGCCGGAGGAAATCTGGAGTTCGCGCGAGGACGTGGTGTATTCACTGGGCCTGAATTCCGATGGCAGATTGCTTGCGGGCACGGGAAACACCGGGTCGCTGCTGGTGATCGATGGACGTGGCGTGTACGCGCAACTGGCGAAATCGGGTTCGGCGCAGATTACGGGAATTTCGCGGGCGTCGGGTGGCAAGGTTTTCTTGTGCACCGCAAATCCCGGCAAAGTTTTCTCGTTAGGTCCGGAGTATGAGCCGGAAGGCAGCTTCGAATCGCAGTCGTTTGATGCAAAGTTATTTTCGCAGTGGGGGCGAATTGAGTGGTGGGGTCCCCCGCCGTCGGCCGAGCAGGCCAAAGGAAAAAAAGAGAGCAAGGAGCCGAGGCTAGAGTTTTTTGTGCGCAGCGGGAATACGGAGGATCCGGGCAAAGAGTGGTCGCGATGGTTCGGGCCGTACAGCAGCGCGGGAACGCCGGTGGAAGCGCCAGCAGCGCGATTCGTGCAGTGGAAGGCGGTGATTCACGATGGGCGCACGGGAGATGGAATCGATTGGGTGAACATAGCGTATCAACCGAAGAATGTAGCACCGGTGATCGATGGAATCGCGGTGCAGGATCCGGGGGTGCGGGCCCAGGCACAGTTGGTGGTAACGGGACAGCCGGCGAACGTGACGTTGAAGACGCCCCCCTCGCCTAATCCATCTGGACTGACGATCACGACGACTACAACGACGAAGTTCGAACAGCCGCCGCAAGGGACACAGCAAAAAGGTTTTCAGTCGGTGTTATGGACAGCGCACGACGACAATGACGATGAAATGCAGTATGCGGTGTATTTTCGCGGTGAAAATGAACACGACTGGAAGATGCTGAAAGATAAGTTGGAGCAGAAATTCTATTCGTGGGACACGACGGCGATGCCGGACGGAGCCTATTATCTGAAGATTGTGGCGACGGACGCGCTGTCGAATCCGCCGGCGCAGGCGCTAAAGACCGAACGCGAAAGCGAAAGGTTTGAGGTGGACAACACGCCGCCGAGTATTTCGAAAGTGGAGGCGAGCCCAACGGGAATGAATGCGGACCGGTCGCAAGGCGTGTCGTACGATTTCCACTTCACTGCGACGGACCCGACGAGCAGCATCGAACGAGCGCAGTATAGCGTGGATGGCGGGGATTGGTTGCTGGTGGCGCCGGCTATGGGGATCAGCGACAACAAGACTGAGGGGTATGACTTCACGGTGCAGCATTTGTCGCCGGGAGAGCACACGATTGCGGTTCGGGCGTATGACCGGTTTGAAAATGTGGGGTCGGCGAAGACGACGATTAATGTTGGGAAGTGACGGGACGGGACCTGCTCGTCGCATTGGCGTCGGCGAAATTAGTGGTTGAGATTCTTCGAGCGCAAACTGCGTGCTCTCAGAATGATAGCTAAATTCTAAATCGCGGTGAGCTAGATACGATTGCAGGCTAAAGGTTGGGAGTACTGCCGCCACCGGGATTTTTGCGGGAGAGGCTAGAGGGAATCGCTACGTTGGGCCACATGGGTTCCGCACGCAGAGACTTTGGCTTGTCGTGCTCGATAAAGCTTTCGATTTCCGCACCATAACCCATGCGGCCATCGCTGAAAGCATCGGCTTTGGCATGGACGACGCGGGCTCGGCAATGAGCTTCACCGGGCTTGTCGCCGGTAACTTCGACAGGCATGCGAATGGTGGCTTCGATCGGCATCCCGACCTGAAGAGGAGCTGAGGTCACAAAGAAAAATCCGCCGCGGGAAATGTTGGTGGCTTCGGTGAAATGTTCGGAACGATCCCCCGCCAAACCGATAGGGCGAAAGCGCAAAGGGACCCGCAGGTTAAAGCGTTCGAGATTTCGGCGTTCGGAAGGGGCCATGAAAACTCCGCTGACAGCGGTGGGCGGGCCACATACCAGACGCAAACAGCGTAACAGAGACGGCGCGGAGGTCAAGGCCTGAAGATTGGAAAGGGTTTAGAACTTTCGCACTGGGAGTACCAGTTAGACTAAACTTCGGGTTATGACCTCTACGGACACAAGCAGCGCAAAAAGCCGAGAAATGCAGCGGGATAGCGGGGTGGACTGGGGGGCCATCGAAGCCGCACATGAGCGAATTCGCGGGCGGATCCACAGAACGCCGGTGCTGACGAGCGCGTCGCTGAATGCGATGGCGGGGGCCGAGTTGTACTTCAAGTGCGACAACCTGCAGAAGACGGGATCGTTCAAGATACGAGGGGCGACCAATGCCATTTTTTCGCTGACGGACGCGGAGGCACGCAACGGAGTGGTGGCGCCTTCGAGCGGAAACCATGCGGCTGCGGTGGCCTGCGCGGCGGGTTGGCGAGGAATACCGGCGTGGATCGTGATGCCGCGGAACGCTCCGGCGGTGAAGTGTCGCGCGGTAGAGGCGTACGGCGGAAAGATCACGTTTTGCGAGCCGAAGGTGTCAGCGCGAGCCGAGACTGCGGCGCGGGTGCAGGCGGAAACCGGGGCGACGCTGATTCATCCGTATGATGATGACCGGATCATTGCGGGACAAGCTACGGCAGCGAAGGAATTGCTGGAGGATGTGCCGGACCTGGATGCGGTGCTGACTCCGGTGAGCGGCGGCGGGCTGCTGAGTGGGACGAGTATTGCAGCGAAAACGATGCGGCCGGGCGTGCGCGTGTTTGGCTGCGAACCGGAACGGGCGGACGATGCGTATCGTTCGCTGAAGACCAAAGCGCTGCAGAGCCTGGAGTC
>DASXLU010000259.1:0-15396 GCA_036496065.1 Candidatus Acidiferrum sp. | reverse complement strand
ACCACGCCGGTCGACTATCCCGATTTTGCGGAGGCCGTGGCCACAGCAATTCTGAGCGAGCGGGCGGAGCGCGCAGTGCTGATTTGCGGCAGCGGCGTCGGTGCATCCGTCGCGGCGAACAAGTTCGCAGGCATTCGCGCCGGACTGTGTCACGACACGTATTCGGCGCACCAGGGCGTCGAGCACGATCACATGAACGTCCTGGTTTTGGGCGGACGGGTGGTCGGCGAAGAACTGGCTCATGAACTAGTCCGAGCATTTATCAATGCCAAGACATCGCGTGACGAGCGTCACCTGCGGCGGCTAGCGAAAATTGAGGCCATCGAAGCGAAATGTGGACTCGAGTTGTTCGATGGACCGCCAGACGCGAATTGAATACAGCAGTAGCGGCGTACGAATTCCGCAAGAAGTGAATTGACAGGAGCACGAGCGATGCAACTGGGAATGATCGGACTGGGAAGAATGGGTGCAAACATGGTGCGAAGGCTGCAGAAAGCCGGACACCAGTGTGTCGCGTTTGATCGCAATGTGGAATCGGTGAAACAAGTCGCAGGCGACGGCGCCGCTTCGGCAACATCGCTTGACGATCTGGTGAAAAAGCTCAAGCAGCCGCGAGCCGTTTGGCTGATGGTGCCGGCGGCTGTGGTCGATGCAACGTTACACGATCTGGTGAGCAAGCTCGACCCCGGCGACATCGTCATCGACGGCGGAAACTCTTACTACATCGACGACATCCGTCGCGCGAAAGAACTCGACGCGAAGGGATTGCACTACATCGATGTTGGCACGAGCGGCGGAGTGTGGGGCCTTGATCGCGGCTACTGCCAGATGATCGGCGGAGAAAACCAGACCGTGAAACTTCTTGATCCGATCTTCAAATCATTGGCACCGGGACGTGGTGACGTCTCGCGGACGCCGGGTCGCGAAAAAGTTCCAGGAACGGCTGAAGAGGGCTACCTGCACTGCGGACCGTCTGGCGCGGGGCACTTCGTAAAGATGGTGCACAACGGAATTGAATACGGATTGATGGCCGCTTATGCCGAGGGGCTCAACATTCTGAAGCACGCCAATGCGGGCAGCGAAACACGAGAAGTAGACGCAGAGACCACTCCGCTGCGCAACCCCGAAAACTATCGCTACGATTTTCCGCTCGCGGACGTGGCCGAGGTCTGGAGAAGAGGAAGTGTCGTGGCCAGCTGGCTGCTCGACCTGACCGCGAGTTCTCTGTTGGAACAGCCGTCGCTGGAAAGGTTTTCCGGAAGAGTGTCGGATTCCGGAGAGGGTCGCTGGACGATTCTTGCGGCTATCGAATCGACGACACCCGCGCCGGTGCTTACGGCATCGCTCTATCAGCGTTTCGTGTCGCGCGGCGAAGATGACTTTGCGGGAAGACTTCTGTCCGCGATGCGCTTTCAGTTTGGCGGACACCTTGAAAAAGCCGCAGCAGCAAAGTGAACAGGCGGGCAACCGCCGGGGTAAGGTGAAGCGATGGCAACGAATCGGGAAGTCAGGGTTTTGGCGGACGCCAGTGCGATTGCGCAAACCGCGGCGGCGGAATTTTTGGCGGCAGCACAACAAGCCGTCCGGGAAAAAGGAAATTTCTCGGTCGCGCTCGCCGGTGGGTCCACACCGAAAGTCCTCTATGGTCTTTTGGCTGGAGACCCGCTGCTCGAGGCAAAAGTGCCATGGAACAAGATTCAGTTTTATTTCGGCGACGAGCGGCACGTGCCGCCGGAAGATCCGGAAAGTAATTTCCGCATGGCCTCGGAAGCGATGTTCAAAAAGGCACCGGTCGATGCCAAAGAGATTCACCGCATCCGCGCCGAGAATTCGAACGCCGCGGAGGCGGCGGAAGAGTACGAGCAGGAATTGCGGGCTAGTTTTCAGCTAAAAGGTGGCGAGCTGCCCCGCTTCGATCTTGTTCTGCTGGGCATGGGGCCGGAAGGCCACACAGCGTCGTTATTTCCGGGCACCAAAGCATTGAAGGAAGAGCGACGCCTGGTGGTCAGCAATTGGGTGGGCAAGTTCTATACGAATCGGATCACGTTGACTCCTCCGGTGTTGAACAACGCTGCGCGAATTCTGTTTCTGGTGCATGGCGCGGAGAAGGCGCCTGCGCTAAAGGCTGTGCTCGAAGGGCCGTACGAGCCGGACCAGCTTCCCGCCCAAATCATTCGTCCGGAAAGCGGAAGCGTCCAATGGCTCGTAGATCCGACTGCGGCCGGAATGCTCACGCCGCAAGCGAAAGGAGCAGTTTAGGAGAAGAACGATGGCGGCAGGCGCGCGCGTCTCATTGAATCATTAACAAACGCGCAGGCAGCGTCGGTTTGATTTCCGGGAGGAAGGCATTTCAGCGGCCGCTCGCGGAAGGATTCGATTGCTGAGCGCGATTCGGGATGTCTATCGAGCGCAGAAGTCACAGTTACCTGAAGATTTAAGACGTCACAGACGAATTCGGACTTGGTTCTTTTTTGCTAGAAAAAGCGCCGTTAGGAGGAATGTTGTCAAATCGACTTGCGGGGAAAGTAGCCGCCGTCACGGGCGGCGACCAAGGAATTGGACGAGCAATCGCGGAACGCCTGGCGCAGGAAGGCGCCGACGTGGCGATCTGCTATCGGAAAAACCAAAAGGGAGCAGACGAGGTCGTAGCGGGCATCACCGCCGCGAAGCGGCGAGCTGCCGCGTTTCAGGCGGACGTCGGGAAGGTTGCCGACGGACAAAGATTCATCGAGGAGGCTGTGGCGACGCTCGGCGGAATCGACATCCTCGTCAACAACGCCGGGCTCGAGAAACGAGCGGATTTCTGGGACGTAACAGAAGAGGATTTTGACGCGGTCCTCGACGTAAACCTGAAAGGCATGTTTTTCGTAACCCAGGCCGTGGTGCGTCATCTCCGCCAAGCTGGCCGGCCAGGTAAGATCATCAACATTAGTTCGGTGCATGAAGAACTGCCGTTCCCACATTTCGCTTCCTATTGCGCGAGCAAGGGAGGGATCAAGATGCTGACGCGCAACCTGGCGATCGAACTTGCACCAAGCCGCATCACGATCAACTCCATCGCACCCGGGGCGATCGAAACACCCATCAACACAAAACTTCTGAACGATCCCGTCAAGCTCAAAGATCTCTTGGAAAACATTCCACTCGGAAGGCTCGGGAAGCCGGAAGACGTTGCGGGTCTCGCGAGCTTTCTGGCCTCGGAGGAGTCCGACTATGTGACGGGGTCGACGTTTTTTGTCGACGGGGGCCTGCTGTGGAACTACCAGGAGCAGTAGCCAAATTGTAGACGAAAAACCAGAAACGAGGTTGGGTATGGCATCGAAAAATGGACATGCAGAAACAAAAATCCGGATGGTGATCGCGGATGTCGATGGAACGCTCGTCACGCAGGAGAAGGTGCTGACGAAACGCGCGACTGAGGCCGTCCTGAGCCTCAGCGACGCGGGAATTCAGTTCAGCGTAACGAGCGGGAGGCCGCCGCGAGGAATGGCCATGTTGATCGATCCATTGAAACTTCAGCAGCCGCTGGCCGCATTCAACGGCGGCGTACTGATCAAGCCCGACCTTACGACAGTCGTTGAGCAAAGATTTCTGCCGGACGGAGTTCCGTTGAAGGTGATTGCAGCGATCGAAAACCACGGTTTAGACGTTTGGGTCTACACCGACACGGGGTGGTACATCCGCGATGCGAAGGCAGCGCACGTGGAGCGCGAGCAGTGGACGGTGAAATTTCCTCCCACAGTGGTGAAGACGTTTGACGGGCTTTTGGGACGCGTGGCGAAGATCGTCGGTGTCAGCGACGACTACGACCGTGTTGCGAAGTGCGAAAAGGACGTTCAGCAGGCTGGCGGAACGCACATTTCCGCCGCCCGGTCGCAGCCCTACTACCTGGATGTGACTCATCCGCAAGCGAACAAAGGCGAAGTTGTGCTGGCGATGTCTCGGCTGCTGAACATACCGAGCGAGGAGATCGCGACCATCGGTGACATGCCGAATGACGTTCTGATGTTCAACAAGAGCGGCGTAAGCATAGCGATGGGAAACGCCAGCCCCGAGGTGCAGGCGTCGGCGACTTTCGTCACAACTTCCAACGAGGAGGAAGGGTTCGCGAACGCTATCGAGACGTTTGTTTTGAACCGACGCTCCGCGAATGCGTGAGCGCGGGCGGAGAGTTGGCGGACGCTCCGGAAGAAGGAGCACGGCGAGGTTGACGGTCCTGAATGGATTGAATAATCGAAAAATGTGCAACTCAGCCAGATGGAAGCGCGCTTTGTGGATTGCGGCCGCCACTGCTGCGACGGCGCTGCCGACAGCGGCGCAGCAACCGGATGATCTGCTGAAACAACTAAAACAGCTCAAGCAGGAGTATGAACAAACGACGAGCGATTTGCAGCAACGCATCGCTTCTCTTGAACAGCAAATCCAAAAACAGAAAGAGGCCAGCGATAAAGCAAAGGAAGGGACGGTTTCGGCGGCAGAGCTGGCCGCCCAGGAAGTAGCTAAAAAAGCTGTCCTCGGAGAGTCGGAACAGGTCGGGGCAAAGTTTCAAGGGCAGCTTCCTTCGGAACCGACCTATGACCTCCTCAGGGAGGCGGACGTGAAGATCCAAAAGCTGAACGAACAGGTGAGCAGTTTTGAATTCCATGGATATTTTCGCTCGGGGTACGGTCTGAACGGCGAGGGTGGGCAGCAAGTTGCTTTCCAGGCACCCGGGGCTGACGCGAAATACCGCCTGGGAAATGAAGCGGAAACTTACGGGGAATTGATCTTTGTCAACAACTGGCTGAACCCGGAGCGCGGTTCCGATAAGGCGTGGTTGAAGACCGAGGCCATGATACAGGCCAATACCACGAATTCTGCGAGCTATGCGAATTTCCCGCTTGGAACCGGTAACGATCAATTCCGCCTTCGCGAAGCCTTCGTTCAAGCCGGTCATATTATGGAAAGCCAGCCGGAGGCCAAATTCTGGGCGGGCGAAAGATATTATCGGCGCCAGCACATCGAAATCAACGACTTCTACCCGCTGGACATGAGCGGTTACGGGGCAGGCGTCGAGGATTTGAATATTGGCATCGGCAAGATGGCCGTGGCGTATCTGGCCGGCGCGCGGCCCGACATTGTGACCACAATCGGTTACCTCGCTAAAAACAACATCGACGTGCGTATCTATGACCTGAAGGGGCCCGCGGGATTATGGGCTGGTTGGTTCAATTTTGCTACCTCGAAAGGCGGGACGACACCAACGGGCACGGCGATTCCCACGACGGATGGGTATGCATTCGGGGTGCGGCATCAACGTTTGGAATGGCACGGGGGCTATCACGCGTTTTCCATTCAATACGGAAACGGAGCGGCGAGTAACTTCAATACATCGATCGATGATCCCACACCCTTTCTGCATAGTTCGGCAAGGCTGCTGGCGGTAGAACAGGTCCTCTTTCAGCCGAACGACAGGTTCGCGATCATGCCCATCTTTGTCTATCAGCGGAGCAAGGACGGGAATCCGCATCACGACTGGAACCAGTGGATCTCGTTCGGCGCCAGGCCGGAAATCTTTTTTACCAGATATCTTTCATTGGCATTCGAAGCAGGATTCGACCACACGGATGGATTTGTGCTTACCCAAAATGGCGATGCCCAACTCAACGGATGGCTGCGCAAGTTCACAATCGCACCGCAAATCGGAGCTGGTAGAAAGTTTTTCAGCCGACCTGTCCTGCGCGCCTTCCTGACTTATGCGAACTGGTCTGACGCATTTCGAGGATATGTGGGAGGAGTGCCGTATTTGAACAGAACAAATGGTCTGACGTACGGAGTGCAGGGCGAAACATGGTGGTAATCAGCGATTGGGCGAACGCGAAGTGCCATGCGATCTGCTGCGAGTGAATCCAAAGAAACTCGCAGGCAAGTTGAAGGGGGAAAGAAATGGCAACAGGAGAAATGACCAAAAATTCTGGTGCCGCGCAGATCACACCGGCAGCGACGACGGTTAAGAACTATTCGCAGCCCCTGGCCGTCGTCACTACTTTGTTTTTCATGTGGGGATTTCTGACATGCTTGAATGACATTCTGATTCCGCATCTCAAGTCAATCTTCGAACTGGGTTATGCGCAGGTCATGCTTGTGCAGTTCGCTTTCTTCTCCGCTTATTTCCTGTTTTCCGTGCCATGGTCAAGGGTGGTCAATTCGATCGGATATCAAAGAGCGATGGTGGTGGGCCTGCTAACGATGGCAGTCGGCGCATTTCTGTTCTTGCCAGCAGCCTCGATGGTTTCGTACCCCTTGTTTCTGACTGCCCTGCTTGTACTCGCGGCGGGAATTACCGGACTGCAGGTTTCGGCGAATCCCTACGTCGTGGTGCTGGGTAAACCGGAAACAGCATCCAGCCGCCTGGATCTGACGCAAGCCTTCAATTCGCTGGGTACGACAATCGCGCCGAAGTTGGGAGGCTTGCTGATTCTGAGCGCTGCTCCGCTGGCCTTCGACCAGCTCAGGGGACTTGCTCCTCAAGCGCTGCACGCCTACCGTGTACAACAAGCGGCATCGGTAAAAATGCCATATTTGGCTATCGGGATTGCCCTGGTTCTATTGGCGATTTTGATCGGTACATTTAAGCTGCCGGTGATCGAGACTTCTTCGCAACGGGGAGAAACGAAAGACAGCGGTTCGATCTGGAAGCATCCCAACCTTGTTCTCGGGGCGATCGGGCTCTTTGCGTATGTAGGTGCCGAGGTTTCGATTGGAAGTTTCCTCGTCAACTATTTCGGCCTTCCTGAGATCGCCGGACTCACGGCCAAGGCCGCCGCGGGATTTGTTTCATTCTACTGGGCCGGCGCGATGATCGGTCGCTTTTTGGGCGCAGGGCTGTTGCGGCGGGTTAAAGCCGGAAATCTGCTGGCATTGTGCGCGGTATTCGCCGCGGCGCTGGTGATCCTGTCGATGGCAGTCCGCGGCCACATGGCGATGTGGTGCATGCTGTCCGTCGGGCTCTTCAACTCGATCATGTTCCCTACGATTTTCAGCTTGGGCCTAGCTGAACTAGGTCCTCAAACGGGAAGCGGTTCCGGGATTCTGACGATGGCTATTGTCGGAGGCGCAATACTTCCGGTCATTCAGGGATTCATTGCCGATCACGTCGGAATTCATCACGGTTTTATTCTTCCGGTGCTCTGCTACCTGTACATCCTCTACTACGGAATCAGCGGATCGAAGCCGAACAGCGAGCGATACGCCAACGTGACAACACCTGCTATTTCTCGCACGTGAGCCGGTGAGAAAAAAACAAAGAGGCATAGCGCGCGCTGGTGCTCTCTGTTCGAAACCTACGGGACCGTCATAACAATGGAGAAAACGCGCGGCGATCGGATGTGGCGATTCAGTTCGCAGCTTTCGCCTGATCCGCTTCCGTGTGTCCGATTTTCTGAATCATGCGCGCGCTGATCCTTTCCCCTCGCAACACGCCGATGGGCCGTAGATCGTTTTTGCTTTGCACAACGGGCATCCAAGATATGCCGTGATCCAGCATGGTGGCGGCCGCCGCAAGAATCGAGTCTTGCTGCGCGACGTACACGGGATCGCCGAACAGAATTTGCTTAAGTTTGTACCGGCGGAAATCACCGCTCGTATCGGCCGGAGCGACCGAAATGCGGGCGATGATTTGATACAGGTCGCTGCGGTCAAGAGTTGCCCATAAGCACTGATTTTCGTCGAGGATCAAGAGTTGACCCGCCGCACTTTCATTTAGTGCGATGATCGCCTCCTCGAGTGTAGTCTCCTTGTTGAGGAACTGAGCAGGGGGCGCATCGAGGAAGGGCTCAAGCGCCTCGCCCTCCAGGAGAGACTTCGCCAGAGGCAGACGGCTCCAGAAATCGCCAGACCGGCGAGTGACCGCTTTGGCCAAGAGTTCACGAAAGGGAGCGAACGTACCCGCGATCTGCGAGAACAGGGCACTGCCGACCTGTCGAAGACGAACCACGGTACGGGCACGAACGCTTGTCTCGTGGGGACGGTTGCCGAGCAGGGCGCCTTCGCCGAAGAAGTCTCCCTTCCCCAGCATGGCGAGAACTTTGGCAGCTTGATTTCCATCCGTGGTTTGCAGAATTTCCACTTCACCTTCTTCGATGACGCTGAAAACTCGGGCCGGCTCTCCCTGCCGGTGAATGAAGTCGCCCGGACGATAGAAAGCGTGCGTTATAAGCTGAGATTCGTCTGTATTGAGGAAGCCAAGATCGCGCGGGAAAACAACATCCCATGCCCAATCGAAAGCGACCTTGATCCTGCGGGACCATGTCGGCAATTTAAAAAGATAGACGCCCCGCCACAGAAACCAGGCCACCAGCCCCGAGATGCGCAGCCCAAACATTTCCGCGACGGCCGAATATCCTCCGATGGAGCAAAGTTGTCCTAGGGCCTTGAAACGGAACGGCTGCGTCGGCTCACGCCTCAGAATTCGCACGAGATTGAGTGCCGCCTGCTTGCCTTGACGTTCTGCAAATTGCCCGGTCGGAGCAGAAGGCTTGCCGTCGGCGGCATTGATGATTTGCGCGCAATCACCCACGGCCCAGGCGTTTATGAATCCTTCGATTCGCATGTCGGGCGTTGTGCGTATGCGTCCCCGCTCTTTGGGAACGTCAAGATGCTGCACGAGCGGAGAGATGGCAGTGCCAATCGTACAGACGACGGTTCCTCCCCGCAGCATGCTTCCATTGTTGAGTTCGATTCCTTCGTGAGTTGCCGCGACGGCGCGGGTATTCATCACCATGCTGACACCGGCTTTTTCCATCTTCTTTTTGGCAAAGTCACGCAGTGTCGGGGCAACTTCGGGCAAGATCTGATCTTGGGAATGGACCAGCGAGACGACGACGTCCTCTTTGCGAAAGGCGCGATAAAAACGTGTGCTGCTGCGAACGAGTTCATTGATTTCGCCGGCGACCTCGACGCCGCTGAAGCCGGCCCCTACGACGATAAAGCTGAGGTGCCAACGCCGCTGATCCGCGTCGGTTGCGGCCTCGGCTAGTTCCATCTGACGGACCACGTGCTGGCGAAGATCAATCGCATCGCGCATGACCTTGAAGGCGAACGCATGCTCGGTCATTCCCGGAATGATCGCCAGGTTGCTTTCCGCTCCGCAGGCCAAGACTACGTGGTCGTAGCGCACACGCGCCAGGGTGCCGTTTCCGTCATCGAATTCGATCTCGGAAGCAGGTAGATCGATTCTCACAACGCGCTCGGTGCGGCAGTCGATATCCGGGAGCATCTGGCGGAGGGGTGCGGCAGCCGCGTCCGGATTAATGGAAGCGCCGGCCACGTCGGCGAGCAGAGGATGGAATACCATGTGGTTCTCACGGTTGAACAAGAGAATTTTGCATTCGGAAGGGCGCAGCTTGCGTCGCAGGTTCTTTGCGAACTGTACGGCGGCGAACCCCCCACCGACGATGACCACTACGATTGGCTTCACTTCATTTCTCCTGTGGCCCAGTCACGCCGACGAGTTCCGTGGCCGCTGCCTATTCTTCAATGATCGCTCCGGAAGCGCGAATTCGCCTTGTACTTCAGTTTAGAACCGGCGATTTCGTGTATTTCGGAATTGTGCGAACTCTATTCGGAAAAGACGAAGGGTACGGGCGCGAAGATCGGGCCGTTAATCTTCAGAATTGTCCGAAGGCGGCGTAATACCGAGCCGCTTCATTTTGTAGAACAAGGTCGTGCGCTTAAGCCCGAGTCTTGCCGCTGCGCCTCGCGGGCCACCTAGTTTCCAGTTGGAGCGCTGGCAAGCGGCGAGAATTTCTTTTCGAACTTTATCCTCGAGGGTCGGGTTGGAGATCTCAATGGGCGAGGTCTCGGCCAGTTCCGGTGGCGCGGGCGCGAAGACACCGTCTGTCGAGAGAATGACGCCCCGCGCGACATAGTTTTGCAACTCTCGAATGTTCCCCGGCCAGGGATGACGGACGACTGACTTCATCGTGTCCTCGGGAATCGTGTGTATCGTTTTTTCCATGGAATCCGCGAAGTGCCGGACGAAGTGCTGCACGAACTCGGGAATGTCCGCTTTCCTCTCACGAAGTGGCGGCAAAGAAATTGGGAAGATATTCAAGCGATAGTACAAGTCCTCACGGAATTCGCGTTCCCGAACCATCTGGCGAAGATCACGGTTGGTAGCAGTGATGACTCGGACATCGACCTGCATGGTGCGGCTGCTGCCCAGTGGCTCAAATTCGCGTTCCTGAAGCACGCGCAGTATTTTGGGTTGAAGGTCAAGAGCCATATCGCCAATCTCGTCGAGAAACAATGTTCCGCGATCCGCTCGCGCGAAGCGACCGACGTGCGAAGCAACCGCTCCCGTGAACGCCCCCCGCTCGTGTCCAAAGAGTTCGCTTTCGAGCAGGCCGGCGGGCATCGCCGCGCAGTTGAGTTTGACGAGATTCCGGTTTCGCCGCGGACTCAACTCGTGAATCGCGCGTGCGACAACTTCCTTGCCGGTTCCTGTTTCGCCCTTGATCAGAACCGTGGTATTGGTAGGGGCCACTGCTTCGACTTGTGAAAGGATGGCGCGGAGCCCGCCACGGCGTCCGACAATTGAATCAACGAAGGAGGCTTGCGGGAGTTTCTGCTTGCGCAGAATTGGTACAGGACTGTCGAGCGTGGAGGTCATAGTGGCGTTTTCCCCGTGTCTATCGACTAGTGCAATGGAACCTGACACTGCGATCATGTTTCACCTCCGTCGTTCTTCCCTCATCATTGCAGTCGACCGGAATTTACGGCGAGAATCGTGCTCACCGTCCGCTACACTGAAATCAAAATGGCGAAGCTCGTCCAATAGCGCGGGACTATTGGCTCGATTGGACTTCACGACCCGATACCTTCCCCTTGGATGTGCCGCGCACTTTGATTGATGTAGAGTTTCTCGAGTCTGTGGGCTCGGTCTCGTTGAAACTCACGCTATAGAAAGGCAATCGTCACTCCAATCGTAATCCGCTGAAGCAAAAAGAGTTGAGGGAGTTAGGTCCGGTGATCTTTCGTCAATTGGTGAAATTCTGTACAACAAACCTCGCCGCCGCGCGAGTTTTAGTTGCCATAAATCCACAGTCGGCGGAAAAACGTTGTGAACGGCCTGATCACTCGGGTGTCTGGCCCATTGCTTCGGTCATCTCGTCGCGCGCCTGAATGTAGTCCAGTTCCGATTGCAGCAGCATGGTTTTGGCGTCGAGTTCGTGGGCGGCAGACGCGTCCGCTTGCGACGTGAGCGCAGCGCCTTCCTTTAGCTGCTGAATCGTGACACGGCGCGATTCCGTGCGCAGTGCCAAGAGCTCTTCGGACACCTTCACCATCTGCCGGGTGCGCTCAAGTTTGTTGTAAGCCGTCTGAACCCGCAGCTCGATTTCTTCCGTGACACGGGCCAGATTTTCCTGGGCTTGAGAGAGCTGAGCTTGGTGTTCGCCGACAGCCGCGCGTTTTTTCCCGCCGTCAAAGAGATCGTATCCAAGATGAAGACCAAACGTACCGAAATTCCGGGCGAGGAACGGTACATTGTCTTGGTAACTGTAACGCGCAAACGCTTCTACATCAGGCAAGTACTGGCGCTTGGCGAGACGGACTGCGGCGTTAGCTTTCTCGATTTCGGCTCGGGCTTCGGCGATCTCCGGATGTGCGTCGAGTGCGGCGCGCAGACACGCGTCTCGCTCACAGATTTCATCAACTGGCCGCACGCCGACATCAAGCGTGAGTGGCGTGGTGAGCGGCAATCCGATTGCGTCGTCAAGCTGCATGGTGAGGTCCGTGAGTTGCAATTCGGTGGTGAGCAGTTCTTGTTTGGCTTCGAGAGACTGCGCGTGGGTTTCGATCGCCTCTTCTTCGAGCGTGCTGCCGAATTTGACTTGGGCGGTTCGCTCGCTCTGCGCGTCCTCTGTGGTTTTGATCTTCGCTTGTGTTGCCTCCCGATGTGCCTGGACAATGAGGATCCGGTAATAGATCTGATGAACGCGCAAAGCGATCGCGTTTTCAGTCTGCCGTGCCTTGTCGCGGGTGGCGTTCAGTTCGGCTTGTGCAATGTCGTTCGCGGGTTTTATCTTCAGGAGTTCGGTCAGCGGTTGAGTGAGTGAAGTGCCGCTGGTAATGAAGGTGCGCCCACCTTGATTTAAGGTTACCGAGCGTTCGGGCAGGGGAGTTCCGCTAATGGTGCCAAGGCTCCCTTGGGGAATTCCGATGAATTGCGTGTCAGTGACATTCAAAACGCCGCTGTCGTTGCGAAGTAGGGGGAAATAGGCACTTCGCGCGATTTCCTTGGTGTGTTCCTTTTCCTCAACTTTATAACCGGCGATTCGCACAGCGTGATTGTGCTTCAGTGCTAACTGCACTGCTTCCTCAAGGGTAATGCGACGAGGTGATGCGGGTTTATTCTCTTGCGCGAGGAGCATGTTGCCTGAGAGTAGCGGAAAAAGTGCGCAAAACAGTGCGAAAGGTAATTTCATGATTTGTCCTCAGGGGATGTCGGCGCTTCCCCGTCTGGGAAGCTGAGTTCCTGATAGTTCAATGGAGATTTACGAAGCAGAGCGATGAGCAATAGAGCCGCAACACAGGCCCACGCCACAAGGTGAAACCCATCGATAAACGTCAAGGTATACGCCTGCAGGCGAACACGCCCGCCGATCAGTCCAACTGCGCGGCCGGCCGCGGCTGCAGTGCCGGATGACTTCGCATAGAGCCCGGCGGTTAGCTGTCTTAGTGCGGCGTCATTGATCCAGTTACCTTGCTGAACGTGGAGTCCCAGCAGGTTCGAGTGCAATTGTTCCCGGACCGCTATGAAATGCGTCATGAGGGCGACTCCTATTTGGCCGCCCAGCAGCCGAATGATGTGAAAGAACGCCGAAAATGTCAGCGCCGCTTGGGGTTTGGAGAGCCCTCCGGTGAAAACGGCTTGCAGAACGATCGTCGAAACAAGCCCGATAAACGCGAATGACTGACCGACACCCATGAGCAGTTCCGAATGGTAGTAGTTCGAAGCGGACCAGGCGAACGTGTATTGGGCATCGAGGAGCGAGGCCGCGGCCATGCAGGTAAATCCGCCGGCCATGAGGAGACGCGAATCGAATCCGTAGAGCAGCAGAAGCGCCGCGATGACGGCGATGAGGAGTTGCGGTGCGGCCGTCCAGAACACTGCCGGCGCGATTTGGTCTGCTTCAAGACCATGGATGGAGAGCGATTGTGGAACCAGGATGATCGTTGCCAGCAGGCAGAATCGGAAAAGCATGAGACAGATTGCAAGCAACTGTGTATTCCGCTGCCGCAAGTAGGGCAGGTCGACCAGCGGGTTTGGCATGCGCAGTCGTCGTACCAGGGAGGACAGCAGGAAAATCGCGCTGCCGAAAAAAAGAGCATTGAAGAGCCCGGAGCGCCACCAATCGAGGCGCTGACCCTGGTCGAGAGCCGCAAACAACATCGCGAATCCTACGCTGGCGTAGAGGAATCCCACGAAGCTTGGCGCAGGCCCGGTCTTTTGCCGCTGAGGAGCGGCGGGAATTCCGTAATAGATGCAGGCGATCATGACGGGAGTGATGAGCGCCGAATTCCAGAACATCCAATGAATGGAAAGATGCTCGCGATACCAGCCATACAAAGTGGGAGCGATATTCACGGCACCGTCGACGGACGCCGCGTAGAGCGCCAGTGTGAATGGTAAAAAGCGTAGTGGAATATTTCTCAATGCGAAAGTCAGCGTGAGCGGATAAAACGTTCCCGAGGTCAGCCCGGCCAGGACGAGTGCAGTGATCAGCAGACTGTAGCTGTGGATTAGGGGAAGCAGCGCGCAAATGAGTGTGAAGAGTCCAGCGGCCGCCAGAAGCACACGGCGCGGCCCAAGCAGACCGCCGATATAGACCGTAAACGGACCAATGAACATGAGCGCCACATTGAAGGCGCTGCCGATCCATGCGCCATCATCAAAGCCGATACCGAGGCTTCCTTTAAGATCGGCCAGGCCAAGGGTTAGCATTCGTCCAGTAAGTGTGACAATGCCCGCGCCCATGACGACACCCAAAATGCCGATCAGCGGACTTTGGGAGAGCTCCGACGGCAGAACACCGGCAATTGCCCTGGCGAGTTGGGTGTTCGAAGGTGAGTGCAGTGTCGCGGCTTGGGACGCCATCTTGTTCTCCGGTCAGTGACTCGTGCGCACGGTCACGACGACGGAAAGACCGGGGCGCAGTTGTGCAGCGAGAGTCGCGTCGTCGAGCGCGATTTTTACCGGGATTCTTTGCACGACTTTGGTGTAGTTTCCGGTAGCGTTGTCGGGAGGCAGCAAGGCGAATTGCGAGCCGCTGGCGGGAGCGATTTCGAGCACTTTGCCATGAACTGTTTTTCCGGGGTAGGCATCGATCCGGATTTCCGCCGGATCACCCACTTTCATGTGCGTGAGTTGGGTCTCGCGATAGTTCGCCTGAATCCATTTTGTGTCCGCGACAAAGGTCAAGACTTGCGTCCCGGGTGAAACGAGTTGCCCAGTGCGCACTTGCCTTTCACCCACGGTTCCTTCCGCCGGAGCACGGACTTTCGTGTACGACAAGTTGATCTCTGCGACGGTGTGCGCAGCTTCCTTGGCGTGGAGGTCGGCAAAGAGCTGTTGCTCCTGGGATTCAAGTACGGTCTTGCTGCGCCGCTCGGTTTCAACAGCAATCTCGTTGCTGCGCAGCGAAGTCTTCGCCTGCTCGAGGTCTGCTTCACGGCTGGCGGCCTGGGCCGCGAACCGTTGCTCGTCTGCGACCGCAGTTTCTACACGCTGTTTCGTCGCTGCTTGCGTCGCGAGGAGTGCTTCCTGCCGTGTTCGCTCCGAGCGAGTACGCTGTACGTCGGCCTGAACTGCATTGACACCGGCCTCGGCCGCGGCGATTTGTGCTTTCGCGAGATCGATTCCGGAGAGGGCTCGTTCGATGCGAGAATCCTGAAGTTCGCGCTGCCTCCGGTTATTCTGTATCGCAGCTTTGGCGGCTTCCACCGCGGCGCCTGCTTGTGCCAGCTGCGCCTGATAATCGTCATCCTGGAGTTCGACAAGCAAGTTACCAGCGTGGACTTTCTGGAAGTCTGAGACGTTCACGGTTCGTACGATGCCGGCGACTTTTGTGCTAAGCGGCGTCAGGTCTCCTCGTACGATGGCGTCGTCGGTGACCTGCTCGACGCGGCCGCCCTCCCATGAATTCCAGTCTCTTGTCAGTGTGACCACTATGGCGGCTGCGAGCAGGAGTACCGCAACCGGCGTGACGTATTTGAGCCAAGGCCATCGGCTTTTCGGCTGCGCTGAAACGTGTTCGGGTTGAGCTACAGGTGCCGGCGTCGTGACGGGAGCCGGTGTCGAAGCAGAAGCCATAGTCCATCTCCTTGAAAGTCGGCGGCTGAATCCACACGAGC
>DASXLU010000258.1:0-9712 GCA_036496065.1 Candidatus Acidiferrum sp. | reverse complement strand
CGGCGTTTTAGTTTGCGGGAGCGACGTTCTTGTAGCGGATCGCCTTCAACTAAGCAGCAACTGAGGAAACCGGAGCCAGCTTCAGGCACACTTCGAGCTTCGAGAGCCATGACACACCTCCGTCGGAATCGAGCCGGCGAGCGGTTGAATTTGCGGCGCCAGCCTCCTGAGGTTGCCTTCAGGAGGCCAGCACCGCTCTCGCAGGGATGTGAGGTGCGCGCGTCCTCTTCAGCGTTTGACACCGCCGCAGGGGACAAGTTCCCTGATTTGTGTGAGCTGGTTGGGAAGAGGCACCCGACGACTCTGCATTCAGACAGTTCGAATAGTATGAAAGTAGTAGAAAAGCGCTGTAAAACAGCGGGTTTTCGTGCATCTCGCGGATTGGGTCGCGCATCTAATTTTTCGAACGAGGACCCAGGAGGACATCCCATGGAGAAGCAGGTTCGCGAGGTAGTCGGCGTTCGCCGAACGGGTTGGGCAGCTTTGGGCCGCGATCCGCAACAAGACGTGATTGATTTTGTGTGTCCGCACTGCGGAGCGAAGAGCCAGAAGAAGGCACGGCACGAGCGGGCGGAGTACCATTTTACCGACGGATTCATGCAGGATTTGCAGGGAGAGGGCATCCAATGCCATCTTTGCAAACAGTCGTTACGTGTTGTACCCGTAGTACTTATACATGACCACGAAGAGCGGCGTCGATTCGAAGCAATGTTTGCGGCGGAAGAGCCCGCGGAACCAAAGTCGGAACTAGAGGCTCATGCGGTGGCAGCGGAATAATTTCTTAGATTAGCTTGGCCTAATAAGAAAAAGGGGCGCCTCGAACCAGTGGGGGCGCCCCTCTTCTTATTGGAATAGCGTGGAAGTGTCAGCGGCGGTCGTAGTCGCGATAGTAGCGATCATCGCGGTCGCGGTAGTGTTCGCGTTCACGGACCAGGCGTGCGCGACGTTCGAACGCTTCGTTGCGTTCGTGGGCCCAGTGGCGAGCCTGTCCGCTGTACGGGCCGTAGCGTTCGGCAGCCTCGTGGTAACGCATGTCGGTATAGGATGCACGCCGGTTGCAGTCATCCCAGGCGTTAGCCTTGGCACCTGGTGCACCGGCCAAGAGCAAAAGCCCTCCGAGCGCCGCCGAAGCGATAACCGTCTTGCCAAAAAACGAGCGAAACAAGTTCAAATGCAGGTTCATAGAACCTCCAAGAGGGCGTGCCCAGACTGGGTTTTGGGGATGACGTCCTTGTGTGATCAAACACTCTTCAGGACGAAAGGTTGTTGCGGTTGCGCCGGTGAGAAACTGTAGAGATTTAGAAATGCCTATAAAAGAAAAGGGCGTCCCGATTAATCGAGACGCCCAGTTTCAAATCCGAAAATTCTAGACAATCAGCAATCAGTGATGATCGTGGTCATGATCGTGATCGTGATCATCCCAATCGCGATCTGTACGCCAGCGATGGCCATCCTCGTCCCACCAACGGTGGTTGTGCTCCCAGCAATAGGAGCGCGCCTCCGCCAGTTCTGCTCGATAGTGCTGCGCTTCGGGACTATTCCAACCATGGTGTTCCGCCGCTTCGTGCAACTTGTGATCGGCCCGTACGATGCGCTTCTGGCAGTCGTCGTCGGCACGAAGAATGGGCGTGCCGGCGGCAAAAAGAAACGCGCCGAAAGTAAGGGCCGCGAGAAAGCGTCGAGGCGCCTTGGGTCCGGTTCCTGGATTGATGATCATAGATTCTCCAAAGAAGTGAGATAGGCGCTGGGCGAGACCGCCAGGTCATCGTCTTGCGGGGCTCAAAGACGTGATTGTAGTAATAGCATTTCGAGTGCCTGGTCAGAATACTGAGGATACTGGATTTATCTAAGGGTTTTAGAACCCCAAAACTTCAATAAGCCTGTAAGAAAGGGTCGACTTGCATGTGGTATTTTTCGAGACCCATGCGAATCACGTCGAAGGCTTCGTCAACGGTATCTGCAAACTGCAGCAACTTGTACTCGCTCTGGTTGATCATGCCCCAGCGAACCATGGCCTTAAGGTTTAAGACTTCGCTCCAATACTTGCGGCCGTAAATCAGAATCAACGTATTCTTGGCCATTTTTCCGGTCTGCGAAAGAGTCATCATTTCCCACAACTCGTCCATGGTGCCGAATCCTCCGGGAAACACGATCAGAGCTTTCGAAATCTGCGCGAACCAAAGTTTACGCATAAAAAAGTAGTGGAAGTTGAAGCTGAGCTCCGGGCTGATATACGGATTGGCAAACTGTTCGTGAGGAAGCTCGATGGAAAGTCCGATAGACTTGCCGCCCGCTTCGAACGCGCCACGATTGGCAGCTTCCATAATGCCCGGGCCGCCGCCGGAGGAAATAACGAAGCGGCGCGGCCTTGGGCCGAGCGACATGGCCCACGCCGTGATCTTGTGGGAGAGCTGGCGGGCTTCTTCGTAGTAGCGAGACATTTCCAGAGCGCTTTTCGCCTCGCGCAAAGCAATGCGATGATTTTTCTTCCGCAGCGGGCTCCACTTGCTTGTGTCGGTTTCTTTCATGCGCGTGACTCGAGCTAATGAAGTCTCACGAGAAGCGATGCGCGCCGAGCCGAACATCACGATGGTGTCGCCAATGCCTTCCTTTTTGAGTTGAGCTAAGGGGTGAATGTATTCCGCAAGAATGCGAATCGGGCGAGCCGGAGTGCTGGACATGAACTTTGAATCTTCGTGGGGAGCTTTTGGGGCGTGTTGGGGCTTTGGGCGTTTCAGATCGGGCATGGACTCTCTCCAGAGAAAGCGACCTACGATTGTAGGCAGTCCAAGCGGCTAGCAGCAACGCCTTTAGGGAAGCGTGAGTCGAAAGAAAACACAAAGATTGCCCGACGCGTGCGCCTGGCGAGGAATCGCGGCGGTGCATTCCTGGCATCATAGGGTACAGAATGCGAACCTTTCTTACCGCCGGCCTGATCTGTGCCGCTGCGAGCCTGTGGGCTCCCCAGAACTCCTATGGACAGGCGCCGGAGGGGCCAATCACGCCGCTGCCCGGCGTTCCGGTACAACAGTCACCAAAAATCAAGGTGCAGAGCTTGCTGGTGAACGCGCCCGCAACCGTGCGAAACGCCAAAGGCGAATTTGTCGACAACCTGGAAGCGAAAGACTTCCGGGTCACCGACAACGGAGTGGCACAAAAAATCAGTCATTTCGAACTGGGAGGCGATGCGGTCGCCATGGTGGTTGTAGTGGAAACCAGTTCGCGAGTTGAGGCATTGCTTCCGGAAGTTCGAAAGAGCGGAATTTTGCTAACTCAGACGGTGATGGGCCCGAACGGCGAAGGCGCCGTGATTGGGTTCAACGACTCCGTGGACAAATTGCAAGACTTCACATCGAGCGCCGACGCAATCGAAACTACGATTTCGCGGCTGAGGGAAGGAACTTCGGGATCGAAACTGTACGACGCCATGGCGCTGGGGGTGGAAATGCTGAGCGGCAGGCACGAGGCAACAACGCTTGAACCCGGCCGACGGCGCGTACTTGTTGTGCTGGCGGAATCCGACGACCGGGGTAGCGATGTGAAGCTCGGCGCGGTCTTGCGGAAAGCGCAACTGCAGAATGTGACGATTTACAGCGTAGGCTTGTCTTCGACGCGCGCCAGTCTGCAAAAGAAAGCTGAATATAAGCGTCCGCCAAATCCCGCGCCCGACGGAACGTTTGGTCTGCCGCCAGTGCCCGGATCGGTGCAGACGCCGTCCACGGAAAATGCTCGCTACGGAACGATCGATCTGATGGCCTTGGCGGTGTGGGCCGTTTCGCACATCAAGGATCAGATTGCCGGCAGCGGGCTGCAAGTGGCCGCGGTCGCAACCGGTGGGGCGCACATCGCCACATGGAAAGACCGCTCGGTAGAGAGTGCGCTCGATGAGATCGGCGCAGAGCTTCATTCGCAATATGTGCTCACGTACATACCGACGGGAACCGACGTGGGCGGTTACCACGAAATCAAAGTTGAAGTGAACCAATCGGGCCTTACGGTGAGGGCGCGGCCCGGATATTATTTAGCCGAACCGGAAAGCTAGACGCCGCAAATTACGTTTTAGCACGCGAAGCGTTTTTGCTACAGTGGCGCATGGTCGAGCACTTACCCATCTTTCGAATTCGGCTCGCTGAGACCGAAGATATCCCCACGCTGAGAGTGCTGATCGATAAGTCCGTGCGGGAATTGCAGCGTGAGGATTATTCCGCTGAACAATTGGAGGCGGCTTTAGGCACGGCGTATGGCGTCGATACGCAACTGATCGCGGACCGGACGTATTACGTCGTCGAAGAAACGGCCTTTTCAGGGGAAGCCGTAATTGTGGCGTGCGGTGGTTGGAGCATGCGCAAAACGCTGTATGGCAGCGATCACGGCCCCTATCGCGATAGCCAACTTTTGGATCCCACGAAGGATGCCGCGAAGATACGGGCGTTCTTTGTGCATCCGGAATGGACGCGGCGAGGAATCGCGTCGTTGATATTGAAGGCTTGCGAGGACGCAGCTTATGCGCGAGGGTTTCGGCGATTTGAAATGGGGGCGACTCTGACGGGAGTGCCGATGTATGCGGCGCGAGGATATGCGGCGGAAGAAGAATTACAGGTGCCGCTGCCGAACGGGCTTTCGCTCACCGTGGTGCGCATGTCCAAGACGATTCCGGACAGATAGAGGATATCGAGTGGCGGTCGGATTTCGTTTCGGTGAGCGGCCCGCCTCAGAAGGCGGCCCCTACAGATTTGGGAATAAGCGCGTGTTGTGGTTAGGCGATTTGCTGGTAGAAGGCGGACTCGCGGGCGGCTAGTAGCGCATCTTTGCGCGCATTCCACCTGAGGAAATGAGGCGTTCGGGTGTGTGCGGTGTGATGGTCCCGCGTTTCCCAAACTTCATGGAAGAGAAAAGTGTCGGCGTGATCGGCGCCGCGGTGCAGATCGTATTGCAGGCAGCCTTCTTCTTTTCGCGTGGGTGCGACCAGAGCACGGAGCTCAGCTTCCAGCAATAACGATTGGCCTTCTTTGGCGCGCAGAAAAACCATATACGTCAGCGCGCCCTTGGGAAGTTTTGTGATTTTAAGACCCTTGCTTTTGCGGCTACGCGACCGCGGCTTCGCGGATTTCTTCACTTTTCGTTTGGGCATATTGGCGGCGATTGTACTCCAAACCGGTTTAAGCGCAAGGAGAACCCCGCTTACTTCTCGGCGTCCTTGCGCCCGGCGTTCAGATTATCGAAATTCATCAAAGTGTTGAGTACAAGCGAATAGGTATTTTCGGTTTCGCCGCGATACACGGGATTGATCGAGAACAGCACCAGGTGGCCTAAGCCGGTGGGGACGTCGACCACTGCAGGATGCTGGGCGATATCATTGCCGCCTTCTACCAGGCCGGAAATCTGCAGGTCTTTCGCATCGGCGTAGCGCAGAATGACGCGAACCCGTTCGGCCGGGGGAATCACGCGAGGATTGTTGTTGCGCTGCTCTTCGGTGGGCTGGGGAGTTTCCCAGAGTTCGCGCTCGGGCTCGTCGGGGATTTCAGAGGCGGGGCGACCGACGACGAAGTCGGGATCGTCTTTGGTGCCGCGACCGGTAGGCCGAGAATTCATTTCCGGGCCCAAGCGGCGGCGACGCGAGCCGAGAATGCTATTCACCGAAAAGATGGGGCCGTTGTCGCAGTAGGCGGAAACTTTTTCGTCGTAGCCATAGGCGATGGGGCTCGAAGCGTCGACGAGGCGTGTTCCCACGATGGCGCCCACAATTTTCATCTTTTCGGATGTGCTGGCGCTGACGCCATTCGTCATACCAATCGATACGGCGAACTGCGCTGTGTCGGTAGCGGTGAGCAGAACGCCACCCTTCGTCACAAAGCTTTGCAGCTTGGCGACGCCGTCCCAACCGAGGCCAGGACGCATGTCGGGCGTGGAATCATTTTTGCCGACGAGGTTGGGAGTTTCTGGAGTATTGAGCCAAGGCAGTGGATTGCCCCAGGAAGTGGGCAAACCCTGCACGATAGTATTGGCACTGGAATTCCAGCCGACCGGTGGGAAAAGAATGACGTCGTACTTGGCGCTGAGGTCTGGAATCGTGGCGAGTGTTTGCGTGCTCATGTAGTCATAGGGAATCTGTAGCTTGTCGAAGGCGAGACGCCACCAGCCTTCGGCTTGCGTGCTGATCCATGTGTGCACATAGGCGATGCGTGGGGCGCGAACGGGATGCGTCTTGACGCTGGGCGCGGCGGATAGGGCAACGACTCGGAGACCCAGATTTTTTGCGGCGGTGTCGAGGTCAGCGCGAGAGACGCCGCTCCGAATCAGAAAAGTGCCGCGAGCGAATTTGCGGCCTGCGGATTCGAAGGCATCTTCGGTGGCGTCGATCGTCGCATCTTTCAAGCGATACCGCAGAGTGGCGAGTGCGGGCTCGGCATGATTGTCGATGGCGAAAATGGCACCGTCACCTTGAACACCGCCAGAAGTGGGGATTTCGGTGACGCGATCCATAGCTACCGACAGAATTTTCGGATCAGTGACGCGGGTTACCTGGACGCCAAATAATTCGCCAAAGGTCCAGGCCGTGTCGTCGTAAGGAGTCGTCTGCGCGTCTTCCGGGCTCCAGTATTGGTAGTCGAGCAGCGCGTCGGCAACGCGAGAGTAAGGCTGGTCCATGCGAATCACATAGCTGCCAGCAGGAAACGTGCGTGTAGTCGGTGCAGGCGCTGGTTTAGGCTTTTCGTCAGCGTCGGCAGGCTTGGCGGATTTCTTTTCTTTCTTGATGGGCAGCGCGACCTGGAAGGAAGAGTTGGCACGAGAAATTTCCACGTGCTGCTTGAGCATCACGCGAAGAAGATCGGCTTGCACGCTGGCGCGAGGATCATCAGCGGGTAGTACATACGCCGCGGGCCCTTCCGCTGAAGGCTTCTGGATGGAACGCTTCCCTTTCAGATAGAAATTTTTGAGGAACAGCCGCTTGTTCTCGTTGAAGTAATGAAGCGACGTGAGCAGGCCGGTCTCCTCGTAATTATTGTTGTTGCGCTGCGACCAGAGCGCCTTGGGAAGTGGTGGATTGGCGCGGTACCAGGTGCGCGCATATTCGTCGGGCTGCAAGGTGCGCTCGCGGGTATCCGCGCCACCGTTGCCAAACGTTTCATAGAGGCGGCTGATTCCGTTGTGCATCGCGGCCATAAACATCAGATAGCCGGGCGACCACGTGTCGAAGTCGCCGTGCGTGAAAACGCCAGGCATGCCGAACTTGGTCATGTCGGCCACATTGCGCGCGCCAATCATTTGCCATTCATCGACGAGGATGGGATCGACCCAGGCGTTGTAGGGTCCGTCGCCAACGGTGTTGTCGTAGAGATATGGCACCGATTCGTGGAGATCGTGGAGGACCTGCGCGTTCCACGCGATGTAAGTGTTCAGGACATTTTCGGTGAGCTTGAGCGTGATGGCCATGGCGTCGCGATTGTTGTCGTGCGCAACGTATTTGCCCCAGTAGATGAGCGGCGGATAAAAATCTTTGGGATGGGACAGATGCCATTTGTAGATGTCGACCATGCGATCGCGGCCGTCGACCTCGACGACTGGAGTGATGAGGGTGATGACACCATCGCGGATGTCGCGAATGTAGGGGCTCTCGTCTACGGCGAGACGGTAAGCGAGCTCCATCAACGCAGTGGGCGCGCCGGTTTCTGGCGAATGGATTGTGCCAGTGATGTAGTAGACGGGCGTGGATCCGGCGACGAGTTTGTCGGCTTCGGCGTCATCGAGCTTAATGGTGCGAGGATCAGCAAGTTTGGCGAGGCGCTGACGATTCTGCTCGAGATTTTTCAGGTTGGCTTCTGAAGAGACCGCGACAGCGATCATCTCGCGGCCTTCTTCCGTGGTTCCGATGGAGAAAACTTTTACGCGCGGCGAAGCTTTCTCGAGCATGCGCATGTATTTGTACACATCTTCAGCGTAAGGAAGGATGCCGGGCGCTCCGGCGACATCACCGAGGACGGCTTCTGGTGTGGGAACGGTCTTGCTGGCGGGAAGATAGTCGACGAGCGGCGAAGAAAAATAAGGCTGAGTCGTGTATTTGTGAATCTTGGCGGTGTAGGCCTCGTCGACAGGCTGCTTGGGATCGCGCCCCGGAATGGTCTCGCCGTCGGCAAGCGCTCTCTGGCACGTGAGCGTTACGAGCAGCAGAAAGGACAGAAGAATTCCCATCCAGGATTTGTGGCCCATGAAAATCTCCTTGGAATAAACGAACGCGGATTCTAACCCAGAATCAAGCGCAAGAAGAAATTCTTGTGACGCAGGCTATTGAGCAGAGAAAAAGGTCAGACAAACGGGAGAGGGCACGTGAGCGGTTTCGCCAGTCGGCGTGAGAGAACCGTTTGCTTGGTCGATGCGAAACTCGACGATGGAGTCGGAGTTCTGATTCTCGGCGAGCAGGTAGTGACCGGTGGGATCGATGGCGAAATGGCGCGGTTCCTTGCCACCAGTGGGAACAGTGGAAAGCAGCCGCAAAGTGCCCTTCGCGGGATCTACGGCGAAGATGGCGATGCTGTCGTGGCCGCGGTTGGAGGTATACAGCCACTTTCCGCTGGGATGCAGTGCGATCTCCGCGGCGTCGTTGCGGCCAGAAAAACCTTCAGGCAGAGCGGAAATTTCCTGAATGGAGCTGAAGGTTTCGCGCGAGGCGTTGGCGAAAACGGTGACGGTGGACTTCATTTCGCCGAGAACGTACAGAAAATTACCGTCAGCAGAAAACGCCGCGTGACGTGGTCCCGTGCCCGGGCTAAGGACTGCAGAATACGGATCTTTGGCCTTGGCAGACTTGTCTTTGGGATCAGGAGGCGTGGTATCTCCCGGAGTCAGCGTGCCCTTAGCTTCATCAAATTTGTAGATCAGAACGCGGTCTAGACCGAGATCCGATACGTAGGCGTAGTGATTGTGCGCGGAGACTTGTACCCAGTGTGCGTGCGGGCCTTCCTGGCGTTTTTTATCTGGCCCGAGGCGACCTGCGTCTTTCACCATTTCAATATCTTCGCCGAGCTTGCCATCCTTCAAAATCGGGAAAGCGGCAACGGTTCCCGACGTGTAGTTTGCGACAAGCAAAAAATCGCCCGTCTTATCGAAGGAGAGATAGCATGGATCTTCACCGAGCGAAGGAAGCTGATTGAGCAAAGTGAGCTCGCCGGTTTGCGGATCGCGAGAGAACGCGCTGATGGTGCTTTTCTTTCCGGACTCGTTGGCCGCATAAACAAATTTGCCGCTGGGATGAATGACGACCCAGGAAGGATCGTTTGTTTCGGCCGCCACGCCTTTTTCCGTGAGCTTGCCGGTTTCTGGATCGAAATCAAGAGCGTAAATGCCCTTACTCTGCGTCTTGTCGGTGTATGTGCCGACTAGCGCGGAGTAGTGCGCGTGGGGAGCGCGAGGCGGGGCAGTTTGCGCCAGAGACATAAGCGCAACAGGCGCGAAGGCGAGCAGAAATGCAAAAAATCGTCGTGTATATTTCATGGGCATGTAGTGTATCGCAGGCAGCAATAAAAAAGGGGCACGACCAAGCGTGCCCCGGTGCTTATTTGTCCTGGCGCAACTATTTCTTTTCTTCCTCGTCTTCTTCCTGCAGAACGGCGGCCGCGGCGACGGAATCATCGTCGTCCAGTTTCAGTAACCGGACGCCTTGGGTAGAGCGGCCCGCCTCGCGAATTTCATTGGCGTGTACGCGAATGACCTTGCC
>DASXLU010000257.1:0-8078 GCA_036496065.1 Candidatus Acidiferrum sp. | reverse complement strand
GACGTCAAAGGTTCGCAGGCAGAGTTTCTCGAAGCTCTGCGCCTGAAGCCGCGCTACGCCGAAGCTCATTACAATCTGGCCTTAGCTTTGCAAAAACAGGGAAAAGATTCAGCGGCCGGCGCCGAATTCGAGAAGGCCTATGCAATCATGCCGGAATTACGAAACAATACATCCCCGTAGTAGCCCCCATCAATCTTCCATAATGTCTCTGGCTTTTTCCACTCACTGCTCAGTGGGTGGGGCGTCTTTGCACCGCGATCAGTGACATCTGCTCGAAATCAGGATAATGTCCCTCGCTATCCGCGGTGCGTTCTCCCGGCTTGATTTGTTGCACGGTCGTACGCGAAGGCATGATCGGCCCAAGATACTGGCCGTAAACCGGATCGAATTCTTTTGAATCGCCCAGATCATCCAGCCAAACAACGGTAGAGACAACCTGGCTGAAATCCATTCCGGCCTCCTCCAGATTGTCTAATTGATTGCGCATGGTCTGTCGAAGTTGCGCCGCCGTAGTCGGTGCATACACGCCGCCATGCGGTCCCGGGATGAATCCACTTTTCGCGGAGCAGTACAAAGTTTCGCCCGCAAACACGCACGGACTCGCCGTCGGACTCGGCGGCATGTTCTTGGGACGCACCGCCTTTCGCGTTCGAAGATCTCGCACTGCCACGCCGGTATATTCGATATGCGCACCGCCAGGTAAGCTCGAGACTTCGATAGTCGCGCGTGCCGGAGTATTCCCAAATTCGAAGCGCCGAGCATAGTGCTCATTCATGATCTTCGTGGGAATTTCTTTCGTAAGGTAAGGATTGACGAAGACCACGTTACTTAGCTCCAGTCCCGCTGCATTTACAATGGCTTTCATTCGATCGAGCGCCAAATCGACTTCTTCCGCAGGATTATCCGGAATTTTGCCGCTGCCGCCTTCCATGCCCGCAATGCTCGAGATAAAAAGCCGATCATGCGTCAGCATTCCTGGCGAGAACGAGTCGCTGCGCGGAAAATTGGCAGGAACAATTGCGCGCCGATCCCGCAGATCGCGAACAGCAACCGCATTGATCTGCACGGCCCCTTCAGGAACTCGCGCCACTCCTAACACGGCACGCGCGGGCGCAACCTTGGGGAAATATTCCGCAAAAGCACGGTTCACTTCGTCCGCTTTGCTCATATCCGTCAAATAGACTTGCGTGTAGACCACGTTATCTTTCGTCAACCCGGCCGCCTCAACGATTGCCTTGATGTTGTCGAGCGCCTGCCGGACTTGTGCATCGAGTGTTTCCGCCAAACTCCCGTTAGGCCGGCGCGGTCCCTGACCAGATACGTAAACGTAGTCGCCCGCATCCACGCCTTGTGAAACAAACGAACTCGCCGGAGAACTCTGCGAGGTGCTGACCGCGCGAACGCCTTCTTGCGCTCTGCCAGCCGAACAAAACAGCAGTCCACCGAGCAGCGACAGCGAAAGCACTTGTGCAACTCGTGCAGCTTTTCCCGAACGCGCTGCGCGCTTCCTCTTTGTCGTCCAAACGTTTCTAAGCATGTTTTTTCTGTGCCGCCCCCAAAATCGACCGCAGCCTCTCCCCTATGATCATTTCTTCTCCGGGCTGAATGGTCATGGACACCAGCTCGATATGGTCGGGCGCCTTGCGCTCTTTTCGAGTTGGAACCGGATTGCCCTCGCGAACCGCCGTGACCAGGCTCGGATTATCCGCGCCGAGCACCTCGATTACCGGGTCGCCCGCACGCAGTTCGCGTACACAATCCGCAATCGTGTATCCCCACCCTTGTTGATTCCACGAAATTTTCAACGTCGGATAGCGGTTTCCATCATCGGGAACGTACGTGCTGGTGGTTACTTCGGGTACCGTCTCCACCAATTTCTTGATGCGGTCCAAACGCGCGTTCCACTCCGCATACTGCTTTTTCTCGTCAATCTTTAGCCACGTTTCCAGCGCCACCAGACACCCGATTACTTCTTCCTTGCCCACCTTCATCGGTCGGCAAACGGCGCCCTCGCGCGGACTGCAATTCATCAATGCTGCTTCAATCAGGTCCTTCTTGCCGAACAGCAAGCCGCTGCATTGCGGCCCGCGCAGCCCCTTGCCTCCCGAGAAGCAATACATGTCGATGCCCATCTTCGCGTACAGCTTCGCGTTGTCCACCGGCGGAATTCCTGCGGCATCGTCCAGTAAAATTGGGATTTTGCGCTCGTTCGCTACCTTTACTTGCGCCTGCAATTTATCGCCCAGGTCAGTCGTGTAAATCATCGCGGTGTTTTCGCCGATCGCCTTCGATAGCTCTTCTGGCGAATAAGCCAGAACAAGCTTCGCCCCCGTCAACCGGATCGCGCTATCAAACGCGCTGCGGCCGCCCATCATGATCACTTCATGTTTCATCCCGGTCGTGTCTGGAAGCTGCCAAATTTTCTTATCATCTGTACCGGCCATGCATCCCGCTGTTGCCGCGGCCATCGCGCCCGCTGAACCAGACGTAACCATGCCAGACTCCGCTCCCGTCAGTTCCGACAAACGCCGCCCCACTGCCCGCTGCAACTCGATCATGTTCACGAAATTGTGACCCGCGTCTTCCAGTGCCTGCCGCACTTCGGGAAACTCCAGCGAACCACTCAGATAGGTCCACGTTCCACGGCAATTGATAATCGTCTTCACTCCCAGACGTTGGTACACGTTCTGCGCGGCAGGGGCACCCATGGCCGAGGCCGCCTGCGCATAGAGTTTCCCCGCCGCGATTTGACTCAGCAGAGGCGCAGCCGCTAACAGCTTGACGAACGATCGCCGATTGGATCTTTCACTGAACATTGCCATGCCTCCCATTGGTTCATGCGATTAACGCAACTAAAACTGTTGGTCCAATGAATGTCTGCCGATTGAGACTTCAGCCTAGTCCGGATCTGCAGGCAAAGGAATTCGCGAACGCACTGCCAGAATATAGGCCTTCGTGCCCGGCTTGTTTTGGTTATAGAAGCCAACCGTGCAGTTGGGGCGGAAGTAGTACGCATCTCCTGCTTTGGCCGGAATGCGGCCTTCTATACCGTCCACTCCGCTTCCCGCCACGATTTCGCCGCTCCCCTCGACGATAAGATAGATTTCCTCCGCCGTTTCATGATGATGGGGAAAGTTTGTACCACCCGGCGCAAAGTCCATCCAGAAGAAACTCGTCACCACATACGCTTCGTCGAGTGCGTCTCGTTTGCCGCTTTTTGGGCCGATCAAAAGCTTGTAAAGAACCGACGAAGGATGGCCGTCTACCGTTTCTTCCTTAACGTCTTCCAGATTGACGATCGTTGCGTGTCCCTCCGGTGGGGTGATAGCGATCTTCGAAGGAATCTTGAACCCCATCACCAGGACATGCAAGAACTGCCCTGAGTCGTTCGCAATCGAATGCTTCACGCCCGGCGGCAGGTACGTGAAGTCAGACTTCCGCAAGGGGCGCGCCTCTTCGCCATAGTGCAACGTCCCCTGTCCACTTAGAACGAAATAGATTTCCTCTTCGCGCTCGTAGACTACAGGCGCGCAGTTGCCATGTTCGGCTATCTCGATTTCCCCGAAACGCGAGACGCTCCGAAGCGTGCCGCCATCCGTGGTACCTTCGCCGAATCCTGCTTTGTAGCGGCAAGTATCGGTTGCGAATGCGATTCCAGACTCTTTCACGTCGGGCAAGTAGCGATGCAGCCAGGTTGGGTCAATCTTTCGCTCTTGCGCCAGCAACCCGGATGCCAGCAGCAACGGCAGCAAACTGATTTTCAAAGCTGCTCCAACGCGCCACGCCGATTTTGTGCCCGTAAATTGCAAAGTTCATTTACCATAGAGCGGTCTCAGGGCCGCCACTTTGATTTCGTTTTATATCATTTAGTTTCGTTTTCGCACAGTGAATTGTGCTTTCATTTTCGGCTATCCCTGCGCATCCTTCAAGCTCGCTTTGGAAAGGTAGGAATATGAATCGGCCACGTCTGCTTGCGCTATCGGCCAGGCTTCTTTTGCTGGGGTGCCTGTCAGCCTCCAACCTCGTTTTCTCCTGCCGCGCGCAAGATAAGGTCCCATCAAACGCGCCCTGCCGCGTCGAGCCGGTCGACTACAAGGGCTGGTCTGCGCAACAACTCTCCAACCAGTGGGTGCGCCTCATCGTCGTTCCGCAGAACGGCGGCCGACTCATGCAAGTCACCTTCTCCGGGCACGACTACCTTTTTGTGAATCCCGAGTTGAGCGGCAAGTATCTCCCGCCCACCGCGGCCAAGTGGTTCAACTATGGCGGCGATAAATTATGGCTTTTGCCCGAAGGCAATGAAGATGAACAGCACTGGCCCGGCAACTCGGACATCCTCGATGACGGACCATACTCTTTTCGCAAGCTCTCCGATGGGCAACGCTGCGAAATTGAACTCGTCAGTCCAGCCGACCCTCAGACTGGCATCCAGTTCACCCGCACGATCCAGCTGGACTCGGACTCTTCGCGAATTCGATTTCACGCTTCCATGAAAAATGTTTCCGGGCACAGCCTGGAATGGTCCATGCAATCCGTTTCTCAATACTCCACCAGCGTTCCCGGCGATCCCTCCAAGATGAATACGCAGATTTGGGGATTCACTCCCGCCAACCCATCTAGCCTTTACCTCAACAAATATCATGTGCGGTTCGGTCCAGCCGAAAATCCCGCCGCCGTCGTCAAAGATAACGGTTTGTTTTCGGTTCACTACGTGCATCTGGCCGCTGAGCTCTGGATTGATTCCGTCGCCGGCTGGCTAGCGGTGGTCGACGGCAACAGCAAGTTTGCCATGGTCGAGAAATTTCAGTACGAAGAGAAAAAATCTTATCCGGGACGCGCTTCGGTCATCTTTTGGACCAACGGTCCCGAGCTCAGAATGAACAGCAATGGCGAGGCGACTTTTGGCGGCACAAAAGAATCGCCTTACTACATGGAAGCCGAACTCAACAGCCCGATGTGCCGATTGAATCCGGAAGATGCCTGTCAATTCAACACGGACTGGTTTCCGACCCGAGCTGACGTTGACGTTCGCGGAGTGACCGATGCAGGCATACTGGTGCACCCTCTCCGCGGCGTCCGCGTTGATCCCGACAAAGTCCGGCTTTCCGGCTCGTTTGGCGTGTTTTATGCCGGGCGCCTCATCGCGCACTTCTACGACGAACGGGGCTCAGGCCTTGCAACGATTCAAGTCGCCGAGGTCAATCCGTCCGAACTCGTCGACCTGTCGACGGAAATTACGCCCAACGGAAAAGCTGCGCGCGTCTCGCTGCATCTAGTCGACAACACCGGCCTCGATCGCGGACCGCTGCAAGAAGTGCCCATCGACAACCGAGACGATCATTGACATGAGGTCTCGCCTCGCACCAAAAGTCTGCAGACTCTTAATCGCGGCCACATGCTGCACAGCATCTTCCTTCGCACAACAGACGGCGACGTCCCCCACGCCTCCCGCTCCAATTTCGGTTGCGCCTCAAGTCAATGCCGATGATCTCCGCGCACAGCCCGTTGCCGAAAACTGGACATCCTACAACGGTGACTACTCCGGACGCCGCTACAGCAGCCTGAAACAAATCAATGCGTCGAACGTCGCCCAACTGAACGCCGCATGGGTTTTCCATCCGGGCAACTCCCAGAATCTCGAAGTAACTCCCGTCGTTATTCGCGGATTGATGTACATCACCTCCTCAAACGACGTATTTTCTCTCGATGCGCGCACCGGCAGGCAACTGTGGCACTACCATCGTCCGGTCAGCGCAGGCCTCTTGGACGATGCCGCGGCACACAAAAATCGCGGCGTCGCCGTTTGGGGAAATTCCGTCTTCGTCGAAACCGACGACGCTCATTTGCTCAGCCTTGATGCTCGTTCCGGAGGTTTGCTCTGGGACGTGCAATACGCCGACAAAGCGAAACACTATGGCGCAACAAGTGCTCCATTAGTGGTGAAAGATTCGGTCGTCGTCGGTACTTCCGGAGGAGATTCCGGCGTACGTGGTTTTCTCGCGGCTTTTGACGCTGCCACAGGAAAGAAAAAGTGGCAATTCTGGACAATTCCTGCACCCGGTGAATTCGGTTCCTCCAGTTGGCCCGGCGATTCCTACCTTCACGGCGGCGGCACCACCTGGATGCCCGGCACGTATGATCCCGAACTCAACACCTTGTATTGGACCACCAGCAACGCCGCGCCAGATTTTTTCGGAGACTCTCGCCCGGGCGATGATCTCTACACCGCGTGTGTCGTTGCTATCGATCCAGACAGCGGCAAGTTGAAGTGGTATTTCCAATTCACGCCGCACGATCTCTGGGACTACGATGCAACCGAAACTCCCGTGCTCCTCGATTCGCAGGAGAACGGAAAACCTCGCCACCTGCTCGTTCAGGCCGATCGCAACGGTTTTTTCTATGTGCTCGACAGATCCGATGGCAAGTTTCTGCGCGCCACTCCGTTCGTCGAGAAATTAACCTGGGCCACCGGCGTGGATCCAGCTGGCCGGCCGATTCTTTCTGGGAAAATCCCGACTGCGGAAGGCACGAACATTTGCCCAGGCATTGACGGCGCCACCAACTGGTTTTCGCCCTCTTACAGTCCCGACACCGGACTTTTCTACGTTATGGCGCTCGAAAGCTGCAGCGTGTTCCTCGCGAAACCCAAAGAATTCGTGAAGGGCGAAACTTTCTATAACACCGGTACAACGAATCCTCCCGGCGACCGTGCTCAGAAAATTTTGTTGGCCCTTTCCCTAGCGGATGGAAAACGTGTCTGGAGCTATCCACAGGTGGGCCGCGGAAATTCCTGGGGTGGCACGATGACAACCGCTGGTGGCATCGTCTTTTTCGGCGACGATTCCGAATCCCTGGAAGCTGTGGACGCCAAGACCGGCAAAGCCCTTTGGCATTTCTACACCGGCCAGGTCATGCGGGCTTCACCCATGACCTACGCAGTCAACGGCATTCAATACATAGCAATCGCAGCCGGCAGCGACGTCTTCTCCTTCTCCCTGTCACAGTAGCTCCTGCCGAACTTGTAGGGGCGCAGCACTGCTGCGCCCCATGTCCGCAAGATCTCAGCGCTCAAGAGAATTTCTTATTTTTCCGCAATTCCCTTCCCCTCAACCACCGTCAAAATCCGATCAATCCCCGGCACCACAATCTCCTCTTTCGCGTCACGCTGACAACCACCCACCATCAACCACAAGCACATGCCCGTGCACGTAGTTGCTTGCACTCGAACTCAGAAACACCGCCGCACCGGTCAGGTCCGCAGGCTCGCCCCAGCGTCCAGCGGGAATACGTTCCAGAATCTGCCGATTGCGCGCTGGATCGTTTCGCAAAGCGGTAGTGTTGTCCGTCACCACATAACCCGGCGCAATCGCATTCACGTTGATTCCCTTGGCCGCCCACTCGTTCGCCAAAGCTTTCGTCAGCACCGCAACTCCGCCCTTCGCCGCGGAATATCCTGGAACTCGAATTCCTCCTTGAAATGAAAGTAGCGATGCGATGTTCACAATTTTCCCGGGCTTTTCCCGAGCCAGCAAGTGCCGCCCCATAAGCTGCGAAAGCCGAAAGACTGCCGACAGATGCCCCGCGATCATCTCGTCCCAATACTCGGCAGAATATTCCGCCGCAGGCGCCCGACGAATCGACCCAGCGTTGTTGATCAAAATATCCAGATGGCCAAATTCCGCAATCGCATGTTCGAACAAGTCGGTGCAAGCGCCAGAATCCGTAACATCCGCGGCGAAGTACGAAGCGCGGCGTCCCAGCCCGCGAATCTCGTCGCACACCGCGCCGGAATCCGCGTTACGCCCATGGCAAGCAACGTCCGCACCGGCCTGCGCCAGTGCTACAGCGATCGCGGCGCCAATTCCCCGGCGCGAGCCCGTAACCAAAGCAGTCTTGCCGTGAAGCTGAAATGCTTCGAGACTCATTCTTCCTCTCTTGTTCGCAAGGGCGCTGCGAATCCGAACCACGTGCAGCAAACTAAAAGTTTAGATCCTGCGCAACAATCCTCGTTCCGTCGCCGGAGTGTTGCGCACCAGCATCAGCACAAGAATCATTCCTACAAACGGAATCAATCCAGC
>DASXLU010000256.1:0-13631 GCA_036496065.1 Candidatus Acidiferrum sp. | reverse complement strand
CATGTCGTTGACAGTATAATCGGGTCACGTAGCCAGGCCGAAATCGGGCCGGTAACACGAATCGGGGACGCATGATCGTCGGAATGGGAATTGATGTAGCGGAAGTCGACAGGATCAAGGCAGTGGTGGAGGCGCAGGCGGAGCGTTTCCTGAAGCGTGTGTATACACCGGCGGAGGTCGCGTACTGCGAGCAATTCAAAAATAAATACGAACGCTATGCGGGACGGTTTGCGGCGAAAGAGGCGGCCATGAAGGCGCTGGGCACCGGCTGGAGCCGGGGAGTGCGATGGGTGGATGTGGAAGTGGTGCGGCAACGAGGCGGGCGGCCGACATTGGCGCTAAAGGGCGAGGCGAAAAACATTGCAGACCGTATGGGCGTGAAGAATATTGCGGTGAGTATTACGCACACAGCGACGCAGGCATTCGCGCAGGTAATATTTGAATCGTAGCGGATAACGCCATTCGTCCCAAAGGCTTAAGCGCGTTCCACGGGAATAAAGCGGATTGGTTCGGGTGGAAGTGGAATCTAAACCCGCACCCTTGAAAAACACAAGGGTGCGGCACCCGGCTAGCGGCTTGTGGGATCGAACGCGCCTCACACGGCGCGAAAAGCAGATCTCTCGCTTCGCTCGAGATGACAAAATTACAATACAATCTTGTGAGGCTTGCGACGCGGACTCTTGAAGCCGTGCCATTCGAGATTCACATCCGAGCATTTTGCGGGAAACGGCGGATTAGTTCGGGTGGAGGTAAAATCTAAACCCTCGCCCTTGAAGAACACAAGGGTGCGGCACCCGCCCCCCCGCGCTATGGGCACGCAGTCAACCTCACTTCACGAGCAAAAAGAGGCCAAGCGCGAGGGCGTCGACCCCGGCGCAGTAGAAACTGCGCACTGCGCCGCGCGGATCGGTGACCAGCGGCTCTCCAAAAAGATTGAACGAAGTATTGACCAGCATAGGCGCTGGTGCGGATTCTCCAAATTTGTGAAGAAGGTTCCAGAAAATCGGGTTGGATTCCCTGTCTACCGTATGCACGCGAAATTCTTTGCCGTCGAACGCGAATCGCTCCAATCCAGGGACGGGCTTCTTCAACGTGGCCAGCGACGCCATGAAGCGGCAGTTGGGAGAGACGTCGAAGTATTCAGCCGCGCGTTCCGCGGGAATGGAAAACGCGAAGGGATGGAATTCTTCGCGATGCTTGATGAACTGATTGATATTTTCGATGACGTATTCGGAGAATGGCGAGGCCAGCAGGCTGCGATGGCCAAGAGCGCGGTGGCCAAATTCCGTGCGTCCCTGACACCAGGCCACAATTTTATCGCGATGTAAAAGCTGTGAGACTTCTTCGTTGAGCAGATCCTCTCCGGTGAGAAAACGATAGGTGATCTTGCAATTGTCCAGAACGGCTTTCGTTTCCTGCAAGTTGAAGGACGGTCCGATGGCTAGCGAGTCGAGCGGTTTGCGGCCCGAGTCTCCGGTGATTTTCTTTCGTGCTAAAAAGGCCGCGCCGAGGGCCGTGCCGGCGTTTCCCGCGACCGGCTGGACCGAAACGCTGCTAAATCCGGAACGTAGTTCGAGAGCGCGCACCAGAAGAACATTCTGGAATAGCCCGCCGGCAAGGCAGAGCGAATCCATATTTGTCTCGGCTCTAAAATTTTCCGCAAGCTGCAAAACGCATTCTTCGAGATAATCTTGTGCGCTGCGAGCGATATTCGCGCGCAACTCGGGTGTGACGCGCAAATTGCGTGAACTCAGGCCGAGCTCGCGATAAAAGCGAGAGGCGAATACGCCCCGGCGGTCGGCGCCGGTCTGGTAGTAACGTCGATTCAGCGCCGGCAAACCCTTGGCATTCCACTCAAACAATTTTCGAAAAGCCACGAGAAATTCGGGCTGGCCTGCTCTGCTGAGCCACTGCAGTTTGTGTTCGTCGCGATGAGGACGAAGTCCAGCAAGTTCGGTGGCGCGAGTGTAGAACCAGCCAAAAGAATTGGGAAATTTCAGTTGGTGCAGAGCGCGGATTTCGTCGGCTTCTCCTGTTGCGATTAGCCCCGACTGGCCGCCGGAACCTTCGTCCAGGGTGAGAATCAGGGCGCGATCGAAACCTGATGTGTAGTAAGTGCTGGCGGCGTGGCACAAATGATGATCGAAAGTAATCAAGCGCGCACCGCCCCGCAACATCTGGCGAAGCTGCTCGTACGCTTCGCTGTGCAAGGCACTGCCGGTGCGACGACGCGAAGCTTCGGGGCGGACGGCTAATGCAATGCTGCGCAGAGCAGACAGGTCCACATGCAGGTCTTTGAAACAGCGATCGAGCGCCATGCGCGGCACGTCGGGAAAATACTGCAGGCGATTGAGTTTTTCTTCCTCGACGGCAAATTGCACGTCGTGGTCGTCCAGAAGAGCAACCGCGGAGCCGCGACCTAGAGTGGAGATACCGAGAATTTGCATGGCTGGCGGGCCCATCAGATGAGTTCCGCAGCAAGCGGTTCCAAGTCCCGCGCGCGAGCCAAGAGTTCTTTAGGCCCACTGGCTGCAATCGTCGCTTCCACGAATTGATTTGGCGGCAAATCACCTGGAACATGCACTTGCAGATAGTTGGTGGAAAGCGCAGGCGTGACGCCATTTTCCGCGCAGGCGTCGGAAGCATGCAGCGTAAGTATTCGAAGCGAGCGGCCTATTTGCGTCTGGCGGAAAGCAGCGGATTTTTCTTCTGCCAGGGCGCGCAATTCGCGAGCACGGCGTTTGATGACGTGACCGGGAAGCTGAGCAGGCAAGTTGGCCGCCTTGGTGCCGGGCCGGGGCGAATAGGAGAATACGTGAAGGTAAGTGAAAGGGCGCTCTTCGATGAAGCGCAGAGTCGCGGCGTGGTCTACCTCGGTTTCGCCAGGGAAACCGGCGATTACGTCCGCACCGATGGCCGCGTGAGGAAGCTGCTGCTGGATGAGTTCGACACGGCGTGAATAATGTTCTGCTCGATACCAGCGATGCATGGCGGCAAGAATGCGGTCGGAGGCTGACTGCAAGGGCATGTGGAAGTGTTGGGCAATGCGATCGCTGGAAGCGAACAGATCGATCAGATCCTGCGTCACATCCAGTGGCTCGATGGAACTGATGCGCAGTCGTTCGACCGGCGTTTCATCCAGAATGCGGCGGAGCAAGTCGAGAAATTCGAAGCGTGGCGAAAGATCGCGGCCATAGGTGCCCAGGTTGATGCCACTTAGAACGATCTCGCGATATCCGGAGCGAGCAAGGCGCTGAATTTCCGCGACGACAGTATCGGGCGGCAGACTACGCGATTTGCCGCGCACAAACGGGATGACGCAAAAAGAACAGCGCGAATTGCAGCCGTCCTGAATTTTCAGCGTTGGGCGAGTGTGATTCCCTTCTCCGCCGAGAATGGGAGCTACCAGCACTTCGGAAAGCGCAAAAATATCGCCCAATAAAATTGGTGCTGGGGCACTGCTGGTGCCGAACGCCAGTGCAGGGGACAAGTTGATCAACGGCTCGTCGGTAGAGATTCGCTCCTTCGCCGGAGAAATGCTCAGTAGCAAATTGGGGATTTGTGCTTTGTGGGAATTGCCGACCACATAAGTGACGCCGGGCAGGGCGGCAATCTCTTCGGGAGCGCGCTGTGCGTAGCATCCCGTCACGATGATGCGAGTTTGGGGACTTGCGGCATGAATTTTGCGAATAGCGTCGCGGGCCTGAGAGTCCGCGGCCGCCGTCACCGTGCATGTATTGAGCACGACAACATCTGCCGAAGCGGAACTTCCCGCCGGCGCACACCCTTGGTCGCGTAACTGGCGTTCGATGGCGGCACCATCGGCTTGCGTCGCGCGACATCCAAATTGTTCGATATGAAAAGTGGGCATGTCCGGCCAGCCGAATCCAAGTGACATTTAATCATAGAGGATATTCGCGGCGAAACGTGAGCGATGGGTGCACGTACCCGGGATACGAGATTGATCTGGAACGTCGACGGGAGGGCGTGCTTTACGGCAGGCGGAATGGCCGATAGAATTTGTTTACACATTATGTCCACACCCCGACGGAATCCAGCGGCGCTGATTGATCCCAAGCTTTCCATTGTTATTCCGGTTTACAACGAAAAAAACACCATTCACGAAATCCTCCGAAGAGTGATGGAGGAGAACAACATCCGCAAGGAAATTATTGTAGTGGACGATTTTTCACGCGATGGAACGCGCGAGATCCTGCAAGGCATGGCTGACAGAAAAGCGAAGAGCGAGGTGTGGGCCGTTGCACCGAATGAGGGCGACCCGGTCGACTTGCGGGATGTGCGTTTCTTTTTTCAGGACCGGAATTACGGCAAGGGAGCAGCGCTGCGGCGCGGATTTGCGGAAACGACGGGCGATATCGTGTTAGTGCAGGACGCGGACCTGGAGTACGACCCGCGCGACTATCCGAAATTGCTCGAGCCGATTCTAGATGGACGCGCCGACGTCGTATTCGGTTCGCGATTCCTCGGAGGACCGCAGCGCGTACATTATTTCCGGCATTATGTGGCGAATAAATTTCTGACGCTGCTTTCCGATATCTTTACGAACCTGAAATTGACGGACATGGAGACCTGCTACAAAGTCTTCCGCCGGGAAACCCTAAAAGGGATTCAACTGAAATCGAACCGGTTCGGTTTTGAGCCGGAAATTACCGCGAAGATAGCCAAAGGCACGTGGCGGATTTACGAAGTTCCCATCAGCTACGCGGGCCGAACGTACGAAGAGGGAAAAAAGATTACCTGGAAAGATGGCGTGCAGGCATTGTGGTGCATCATCCGCTACACGTTTTCGGACTAGGGACTTCAAGTTTTCGGGGAGTAGTAGCGCACCCGTATCCACGCAAAGTTAGCGCACGATGAGTTGCATCCCACACGTCGGAAATCAAACCTAAAACCAGGATTTAAGCCTGCGACAGGCGGCGCTGGAACGTCAGCAGGATGAGGTCTGCGCGGCGGCGTACGCCGAACTTGTTCAGCAAATTGGAAACGTGGAACTTCACGGTACGTTCCGCAATGTTGAGTTTGCTGGCGATTTCTTTGTTGGAAAGATTCTCGAGCAAGGAGTCGAGCACTTCCTGTTCGCGACGGCTAAGGTTGGTAACCGAATCCGTCTTGAGGCGGCGGCCCTGACTGGTCAGGATCGAGTCCACAAAGCCGGATAGAACCGATCGCGGAACCCAGAAGCCGCCCTGAGAAACGAGGGGCAAAGCGCGGGAGAGTTGATCGCGCGCCTCGGAGTACGTCAGGATTCCTTTTACGCCCAAACGCAGCAAAGCGAAGCAGTTCGCTTCATTGATGGCATCGCCAACTACGATCAGGCGAGCATCGGCGAAGCGTTCAAGAATGTTGGTAAGGAGAGCCCCTGTAGCCTGGCGAGCTGCGTGGGCATCAATCACATAGACCTGCGCCTTGGGTGGTTCGAGGTTGCGCAGATCGGGAGCCAGGGTGGACTCAAGCTGTTTGGCGATGACTTTAAACTGCGAAGCTTTCGCCAAAAGGCGTTCAAATTCGCTAAGCACAAGCGGATGAGGCGATAACAAACAAACTGTAAGTTTAGGGGACATGCGTTTCGTAGCCACTGTACTTGAGGGTAAAGAAAGAACCGGGGTGGGGCAAGGACCTTTGGGACAGATGTTCACGAACTGTTACTGACAGATAGGCGTGTTTTCAGAGGCTTGGAACCATGGCTAGACCTGTCCCTGCCGCTCTCGACAGTCCATTTCGGCTGGTAACAGACCAGCGAGTGTGCCCGAGAGATATTCGATTCCCGGGGCAAAGACACGTAAAATAGGGGGATGCGCTGGAAGCGTGCATTAGCGCTGCAGGGTGTGGCTTTACGAGACGTTTGAAGAATTCGAGGGCCAGGTCCGAATGAGAAATCTGAAGGAATCCGACAAAGCTCTGCGAGAGCTGCTGGGCGAACGCATCCTGGTGCTGGACGGCGCTATGGGTACGATGCTGCAGCAACGCGACTTGACGGCTAAGGATTTCGGCGGAGCCGCGCTTGAAGGTTGCAACGAGAATCTCGTAAAGACCCGGCCTGATGTAGTACTGGACATCCACCGGAAGTATTTCGAAGCGGGATCGGACATCGTCGAGACGAACAGCTTTGGGAGCACGCCGCTCGTGCTGGCGGAATATGGTCTGCAGGATCAGGCGCATGAATTGAGCAAAGGCGCTGCCGCGCTGGCGCGACAGGCTGCTGACGAATACTCGACGCCGGGCAAGCCGCGCTTCGTGGCCGGTTCGATGGGGCCAACGACCAAGGCCATCACGGTGACAGGCGGAGTGACGTTTGAAGGGCTGCTGGACTCGTATTACGTGCAGGCGAAGGGCCTGGTCGAAGGCGGTTCGGACCTGCTGCTGATCGAGACGTGCCAAGACACCCGCAACATCAAGGCGGCGATTTTAGCCCTACAGAAATTGTCGAAGGAAATTGGCGCGCCAGTTCCCTTTCTCGTTTCCGTGACGATTGAGCCGATGGGCACAATGCTCGCGGGACAAACAGTGGAAGCGATGTGGGCGTCCCTGCGGCACGCACATCCCTTGGGATTCGGAATGAACTGCGCAACGGGTCCCGAATTCATGACGGACCATATCCGGACGCTCAGTTCGCTGACCGGCGAGTTTGTGTCTTGCTATCCGAATGCCGGATTACCGGACGAAGAAGGCAAGTATCTGGAGACGCCGACGTCTTTGGCGGCACAACTCGACAAATTCGTGAAACACGGCTGGCTGAACATTGTTGGCGGATGCTGTGGCACGACCGAACAGCACATCCGCGCGATCGCGCAAATGGTCGATGGGCAAAAGCCGCGCGTGAAACCTGCGGAAGCGCATCGTGCGGTGTATTCGGGGATTGAAACCATTGAGGCCGATGACCAGACACGTCCGTTGCTGGTTGGCGAGCGCACCAACGTGATTGGGTCGCGGCTCTTCAAAAATTTGGTCGCGGATGAGAAATGGGAAGAGGCTACGGAAATTGCTCGCAGGCAGGTGAAAGGCGGTGCGCACGTCATCGACGTTTGCCTGCAAAGCACCGAGCGCGACGAACGCAAAGACATTGAGCCGTTCTACGAAAAGCTGATCCGGAAAATTAAAGCGCCGATCATGGTGGACACGACGGACCCGGTTGCTGTGGAGCTGGCGCTGACCTATTGCCAGGGAAAAGCGATCATCAATTCCATCAACCTGGAAGATGGCGAGGAAAAGTTCGAAAAGGTCGTGCCGATTGCGCACGATTTCGGCGCTGCGGTTGTGGTTGGATGCATCGACGAAGACAAACTGCAGGCCCAAGCGTTCACGCGCGAGCGTAAACGGGAAATTGCCAAGCGTTCCTACGACTTGCTGACCACGAAGTACCGCATGGCTCCCGAAGACATCATTTTCGATCCGCTGGTGTTCCCGTGCGCTACGGGTGATGAAAACTATATCGGCGGCGCAGTGGAAACGATGGAAGGCATCCGGCTGATCAAGGAAGCATTGCCGGATACACGTACAATTCTAGGGATTTCGAACGTGTCGTTTGGCTTGCCTGCAGGCGCGCGCGAGGTAGTGAATTCGGTATTTCTGTATTACTGCACGAAGGCCGGACTGGATCTGGCGATCGTAAACACCGAGAAGCTTGAGCGTTTTGCGTCAATCCCAGAACATGAACGGCGGCTCGCCGAGGATTTGCTATTCCAGCACGCTCCGAAGGATGTGCCGGCAGATCATCCGCGGCGCGAGTTGCTGCAGAATGTGCCGGCAGACTGGCGCCAACAGAGCAAAGAACAAAAAGCGGCGATCAACCAGTATCACATCGCTGCAATCGCGGAATATTTCCGTACCGCGAAGAAAAAGGATAAGGCGAAGGCCGCGGACCTGCCGTTGAATGAGCGCCTGGGCAACTACATCATCCAAGGCACGCGTGATGGACTGGTGGAGGATCTGGAGAAAAAACGTGCGGAGGGCACCGCGCCGCTCGACATCATCAATGGCCCGCTGATGACCGGAATGGCCGAAGTGGGACGGCTGTTTAACGCGAACGAACTCATCGTGGCAGAAGTGCTGCAGTCCGCGGAAGCGATGAAGGCGGCCGTGAATCATCTGGAACAATTCATGGAAAAGGCCGATACCGCGAAGCGCGGCAAGGTTGTGCTGGCCACCGTGAAGGGCGATGTGCATGACATCGGGAAGAACCTCGTCGAAATCATTCTGAAGAACAACGGATTCGATGTGGTGAATCTTGGAATCAAGGTGCCGCCGGAAGAATTGATCAAGGCATTCCAGGCGCACCAGCCCGATGCTATCGGTCTGTCCGGTTTGCTGGTGAAAAGCGCGCAGCAGATGGTGATCACTGCGAATGACTTGAAGGACGCGGGTATCCAAGTACCGCTGCTGGTCGGTGGCGCAGCATTGAGCGCAAAATTCACGCAACAAAAAATTGCGCCGAGTTACAGCGGCGCGGTGTGCTATGCGAAAGACGCGATGACCGGCTTGCGGTTAATGAACGAGCTGATGGACCCGGGCACACGGTCGAAGGTGTTAAGCGAGCACACGGTTTCCGGCAATGGCGTAGGCATCACCACAACGGTGAAAGTTGTGGAGAAACCCGCCGTGGCCCGCTCGCCGAAAGTGCGGGCTGATTTGCCAATTCCCCCGGTTGAGTATCTGGACCGCAAGGTGAGATTGGTGCCAGACCTGCGTGATCTCTGGACCTACATCAATCCGTTCATGTTGTACGGGCGGCACATGGGCTATCGCGGAGATTTCGAAAAGCATCTTGCGGCGCGCGAAGCGAAAGCCGTTGAGCTTTACAACGAAATGGAAGAGGTAAAGAACGAAGCGGCCACGTTTATGAAGGTGCGCGCGGTCTGGCAATTCTTCGAGGCTGAGTCTGCAGGCGACGCGATGCATCTTTTCGCCCCAGGCGCGAAAGATCCGTCGCTGACGTGGCAATTCCCACGGCAAAAGACTGGCGATCAGCTATGCCTGAGCGACTATATCTTGCCGCCGAAAGATGGCAAGCGCGATCACGTCGCCGTGTTTGTGGTAACCGCCGGAGAAGGCGTTCGCGAGCGCTCAGAAAAAGCCAAGCACGACGGTTACTACTTCAAATCGCATGGGCTGCAAGCTCTGGCGATTGAATCCGCGGAAGCGTGCGCGGAGTGGCTGCACCGGCGGATTCGCGAAGATTGGGGATTCCCCGATCCGCCAGAACTGACCATGGCGCAGCGATTCACTTCGCGTTACCGCGGCAAGCGCTACAGTTTTGGATATCCGGCGTGCCCGAATCTGGAAGATCAGACAGGTATATGGACACTGTTACGGCCAGAAGAAATCGGCGTTCAGCTTACGGAAGGGTACATGATGGATCCGGAGGCGAGCGTAAGCGCCTTGGCATTCCAGCATCTAGATTGCACGTATTTTAGCGTTGGCGAAACGCCCGAAATATCCTAACAATTACCCGAAGCCGCGGAGCTGCGCCTGCGAGTTAGAAGGCTTCGCATGGGCTGCGAGCTGACGAGGAGAGCGCCGAGGGCAGTTCCGGACGTGTTTGTGATGATGTCCGTGATGCCGGATTCCCGCTGCGGAATATAGGCCTGCAAGAGCTCAACGGAAAAACTTAACGCTGCGCCAACAAGTATCGCCGACAAAATCGGATGTCGATTCTGTCCGCGCAGGAAGAGCCACGCGCAGAGAAAAAAGCCGAGGGGCATAAAGCCCACGACGTTTCGCACCACGTCCCAGAAATAACTCCAACTTGCATCGAATTCTCGCCACGGCAGGGTCATATAGGAGTGCTCGGGAACTCGAAAACGTTTGGGGATGATTAGGTCGACTCCATGGGAGCTTTGATTGTGAACGATGTCACCGGCCCGTTCCGCGAAGGTATATTTGCCGATCGCTTCCGCCGGATCACCGCTAATCGAGCCTCCGGATGTCCAGTTCTGAAAGCTGCTCAGGACTTCGTCGGCAGAAAGTTCACGAGAGTAAAGAGCGACTCCATAGATCTCGCCAGGCCAAGTCTCCAAATGGAAGGCGGAGTTTCCGATGGCGAGCCGGCCGGCAAAATCGCGTAAGGAAACGTGAAATCCCGGGAAAGTTTGCACGTGCTTTCCATCAAGAAACACGGCCGTGTTGGTTTTGCCAAAAGTAAGGGTAACGAGCGTAGCCTTGCCCCTTTCCAAGGCGTCGTTCACGTCGACTTTAATACGAACGGGCACACCGCTCGGTGCAGTCACGTTGTGGCTCACAATGAGGCCGTTGTCGTATTGCTGCAGACGAAATCGGGTGTGATTGTCGGGGCGGAACACGTCGAGTATCGTAAAAACCGAGTTTACGCGGGCGGGCTTGATCCAGACTTCCAATGAGCAGCGGCCATCTGCAGGTTGAAAGTCGCTCGGAACAAGCGGCGATTCGGTGAGGAGTACACCTCGGCCGGCCAATCGCAATCCGTTGGACTGTCCGAGCCAAAAAACCCGGTTCGGCGGCAAGAAATCGAATGGCCAGAGCGTGCAGACGAGAATACCCGATACGGTCAAGAAACTCAGGCCGGCAAATATTTTCGTTGCGCGACTCATCGAGAGAGTTCGTTCTGCAAAATAATTTCGGGCATCGTAAAGATTATACGTCGATGGATGGAGCAGCATTGCGTAGCTATCAACCGGGTTCTAATTCAACAGCGCGCTGTCACAATTAAAAGAATTAAATGGGAATGCTGAAGAGACGAAAGAGAGTCTGATATCCTTTTGCACCATGGCAAATATCACCCGAAAAGAAACCTCGTTAGCCGGCGTTGTGGAACTTCAGCCAAAAGTTTTTCGCGATTCTCGCGGATTTTTCATCGAAACCTTCAAGCGCGATGATTTCGTAAACTTGGGTATTACCGAAGCTTTTGTCCAGGACAACCAGTCTTTTTCGAGAAAAGGAGTATTGCGCGGCCTGCATTACCAGTTGCGCAGCGCTCAGGCGAAATTGTGCCGAGTTGTGGAGGGAGCGGCGCTCGATATTGCCGTGGACATTCGCGTGGGTTCTCCGAATTTCGGGAAATGGACCAGCGTTTTGCTTTCCTCCGAGGCCCAGAATCAGATCTACGTGCCAAAAGGCTTTGCGCACGGCTTTGTGGCGCTCACGGATTCGGTACATTTTCTGTACAAATGCAGCGACTATTATCAAGCGGGCGACGAGTATGGAATCTTGTGGAATGATCCTGAGTTGCGGATCGATTGGGGGTTCGCGGACCCGATTATCTCCGATAAGGATAGCCAACTGCCTACTTTGTCCTTGGTCGCGCGGGAAAGACTGCCAAAGTACACAGGGGAATAATTCTTGAAAATACTGCTGACCGGGAAGAATGGCCAGATTGGAGGCGAACTTGCAACCCTTTTGCCGCAACTCGGCGACGTTGTGGCGGTCGATCTCGCGCAAATGGATCTTGCGAGACCCGCGGAGATCCGGCAAGGGGTCGCGGAGCAACGACCCGATGTGATCGTAAATACTGCGGCCTACACAGCAGTAGACCTGGCAGAAAAGGAAGAAGAACAAGCGCGGATAATCAATACCGATGCTCCTGGATTGCTAGCGGAAGAGGCCAAGAAAATTGGCGCCTTGCTGATTCATTACTCCACAGACTACGTCTTTGACGGCTCGAAGAAATCGCCTTACCTTGAATATGATGCGACGAATGCGATGAGCGTTTACGGCAAGACCAAGCTGGAAGGCGAGAAAGCAATTCAGGAGAGCGGAGCGGATTATCTGATTTTGCGGACCGCATGGGTGTATGGTAGTCGCGGAAAAAATTTCTTGCTGACGATCTTGCGGTTGGCCAGCGAACGGGAAGAATTGCGCATTGTGCGCGACCAGATCGGCGCCCCAAGCTGGAGCCGCGCGATTGCCAAAGCCACAACTGAAGTCTTAGCGAAAGTCGGCCGCAAAGCCGGTTCATCTCAGCCGTTGCACGAAATCTATCATATGACAGCGGCAGGCGAAACAAGTTGGTTTGATTTCGCGGAGTCGATTCTTGCGCATGCTTATCAGGCAGCGAGTAAGTCTTCCTGGATGGAAATTGCCACCAAAGGGCGCCCGTTGCTGGCACGCCCAGTTGTTACTATTACTACGGAGGAATACCCTACGCCCGCGCTTCGTCCGGCTTATTCCGTTCTATCAAACGCAAAACTAGCCAGAGATTTCGGAATCACACTACCAGCTTGGCAGCGACAACTAAGCGAAGTATTCGAAGGTTTCTGACCTGTGTGCGGTCTTCAGGGTTTCGAGGCGATCGTTGCTCCCCATTCTTCAGGATTAACCTCGCGCGTGGCGCGAGAAAGCTAACAATGGCCTTCCAGGTCTTCCACGCCGTATTGATAATCCCCATATTCTGTCTCGTGTAACTCTTCGACAATTTTAGCGCCCATCGATTTGGTTCTTTCGTAGTACGACTCAACTTCCTCTACGAATACAATGAGTCCCGTCATTTCGAAGGAAGTGAGGAATCCCCCTTGCCTTCCGGCTCACCTCTTTCCCCTCAAGCACCACCAAGCCGTCTCCGTTTGAACATCAGGCGCCATATGCAGATAAGTTCCTTTCCGAGCGACCGGTTTTCCGCGCACCACGTATCGGTCGCGGCTCCGCGCTTTGCACGCACAAATCCCTCAACCGCCAGCGCACAACTACTACTTTCATCTCCTTTAAATTGAGCGAATTAACGATGCGGGGAGCATTTCCACAGTGCTAGATTATCTCATACCGGTACTCGTGAACTGTGGCTTGGTTCTTGCAAATACAATCCGGTAGTTATACGGTCTCGAGAGCTGCTTCTGCGCCCAGCCTCGGAAAGCTTGACGGGGAACGTCCGACACATGGAACAATTTTGGCGGGTTATCGTTCGCGATGTGGAATCGCACAGCCCAGGGTGCTCCCTCATCCACAGCACTGGAACGTCACTCACGCTTCTTCCGCGCACATCACGATTGAGGAAACTCCTAGCCGAATAACCAGCGGCTAACAGGTCATATCTATGCGCATGATTTCGAAATTATTGCTTTTGCCAGTGTTTGTTATTTTCTTTATGGCGGCAACCTTGTCCGCTGCTCCCGCCTACGTCACGGGGAACGGCAAGGCGTGCAACGCATCCACTTGTGCAGTCAATCTGCCAAGCACCAACGCGGGCGATTTGATTGTCCTCGGCCTCTTCGTGCTGGATTCCACCAGCGTCACCTCGGTGGTCGACACGCAAGGGAATCAGTACACGCCCATTGGCTCGCCGCAAACTTGGTCGCCGCACAATTTCGTCGAAAGAGTTTATTACGCCAAGAACATCAAGGGCGGCACGGACACGGCCACTGTCACGCTGAGTGGCAGCAAGTACATGGAAGTGCGGCTCTACGAATATTCTGGCCTGGATACGTCTGCACCTTTGGACGCTGTGGCCACGCCGCAAACAGGCACCTCCACTTCAGCTACGACCGGGACCTTGACCACGACGAACTCGAATGATCTTCTCTTCGGGTTTTTCCATTCTGACGGCAGCGCAACGAATTTTGCAGGCCCAGGTTTCAACGGCCGGACCTTCTCGATCGACGGCTATCCGCTGGGTGAAGACAAAAATGTCACTGTGGCCGGCTCGTATT
>DASXLU010000255.1:0-5040 GCA_036496065.1 Candidatus Acidiferrum sp. | reverse complement strand
TCCGTAGCGAAAATTGCCGGCCCAAACAATTGCGATCGCGGATAGCGTGCGCCATAAGCGCCAATCCCCGCCGCCCCCGCCACAACAGCCGCGCCCGCTATTCCCCAAGGATTCACGCCCGCTATTCTGCCACGACCTCATCCACTGGCGCACCGTCAGCATTTTGCCGTTTCCAGCAGGGGTCCAGCCCGCTGGACCCCATGTCCGCAACGTCGTTCCGCCTCGGCTCCCATCACCAACCGTCATCCCAAGTGCAGTCCGCGCAGCGAGGGATCCCTCTTCGATCTCCGCGTCTCGCGCACACTCCGTAGGCCCTTTGTCCGCAACATTTCTCTATCGGTCTGGCCATCCAGCGGTTGTCTTTCACTATTCAGCATAAATGCGCTGTTTCGAATGTTTGTTCACCGTCCAACGATAAATCATCCATGTAATTATCAGAGGAGCGCTTCCGAAGACGGGTGCCAGCATGGCTTTTGTCCTGTGGCAAAACAAACATCGCGGCAACGGAAAAAGCATAGATTGTTAGCGCAAAGCGATCTAACGTGGTCGGAGAGGTATGGCGCGGTGGGATGAATCGCCACAAAAACCCGATGACGCAGAGGCTATACATCGCAACTTCAGCGGCCTGTAAACGTGACGTGACGTCCGAAGCAGAAGCGAATGTCGCGAAGGACAGTCCTCTGAATAGACCTCGAATCAGAAATAATCCTGGAATCACTCCAGCCCATCGTTCAGCCGTCCAATAGATGATGCCTCCCGCGACTGACAAGGCAAGCCAGGCCTTCAATGGTCCTGGGAACTGGTGCGCTTGACCGGGTGGAAACAACCAGAGCATGCCCGCAGCCGCCAATACAAAGACGAGCATTCCTCCCACAATCTCGGCGGCGATGAGCAGGCCGTTCTTGACCTGCTGTTTAACAGAATTATCCTGTCTGGGCATTTGCGATTTAAAACGACTGTATCTCTGGAAAATTTCGCTCTAAAGTCTCATTACCCCACCCGCTCCGGCAAACTTCGCCGACTCTTCAGATCCGTCAGCAATCGCTCCACTTCCGTATCGCGATCCAACCGATTCAGCTTCTCCGCGACATCCTCCTCGAGCAATTCCACTTCTGCCGACGCCGTCGCTTCCGAGCGGTGCACGCGTTCCTTCAGCCGGTCAAACGTCGCGCCCTTCGAACCGTCACCCACCGCCACCTGCGCCTTCGCCGCCTTATCCAGCGCGATGCTGCGCCGATGCCGCGCCAACAGCATTTCTCTCTTAGACTTGGCTTCGTCCAGCTTCTGCTCCAGCTTCAACAGCGCGCTTTTCAAAGTGTCCACCTGAGCCCGCTGATCGTTCACCTGCTCCTGAAAACTCTGCGTCAACCGCTGCCCCGTCTGATAACGATCCAAAGCCGCCCTCGCCAGATCATCCTGGCCCTTATCCACGGAGATCTCCGCCTTGCGCATCCAGTCTTTCGCCGTGTCTTCCTGCTCTTTTTGCTTCTTCTCCAGAATGTGCTGATCCGCGATGGACACCGCCACCTGCGTCTTCACCTGCAGATACTGATTCTCCATGTCCAATATCACCTGCTTGATCATCTTTTCCGGCTCTTCAGCCCGGTCGATCATGTCGTTCAAATTGGCCCGGATCAATGTGCTCACTCGTTCTAAAAGTCCCATCGTCTTTCTCCTTCCGAATCGCGTTCAAACTTTTCCAGCCACTCGCCCCCAACCATCACTAAAAACTCGAGAAGCATTGCGACAGCACCAGATGGATTTGCGCCCACGCCACGCTTGTCAGCACCATCGCCGTCAGAATCCCCAATCCCCAGTACAGCGCTCTCTTCTGCTGCAATGACAATTGCATGTTCGCCTCCCCCCGGAGCGAAGCGCCGGAGCAGGCTGCCACCTGCTCCGGCGGAAAGTGTTTACGAATTACCCTGCGTGGGTTGCGTCGGCGTTGGCAAAGGCTTCGGCGATTTATCGCCGATCAACCGCACCTTCCCCAACAGGTCGGACATCTGCATGCCGCTCAGCGCTTCAAACAATGCCGGCACTTGCGCGGCTATCTTGGCTATGTCTCCGGTCAGTTTGTACGACCCGGCCGCGTCCCCATTTCCGGTCGACACAATCGTCACTTTGTCTACCTTGCTCAGCGGTTCGCTCAACGCCCTCACGATTTCCGGCATTCCGGTAATCAGCTTGTCGAACACCGCCGCCTGGTTGTACTCCTGGTACGCTTCGGCTTTCACGTTCATCGCTTTGGCTTCCGCTTCGCCCTTCTTGAAGATGATCTCCGCCTCGGCTTCACCCTGCGCGCGAATCGCAGCAGCTTGGCCTTCGGCTTCCGACATCAACTTCTGGCGTTGCGCATTCGCCAAAGTTTCAATGCGCTGGCGCTCTACTTCCGCCTGCTTCAGCACGGTGGCGATCAGCTCGCGTTCGCGGCGCGCGATTTCGGCTTCCTGCACTTTCACCTGCGCCTCGCGCTCCACTTGCTGCACGCGCACCTGCTCGATGATCACCGTCTGCTGCTGGCGGTTCGTTTCGATTTCATACGCCTTGTCCGCCTGCGCCTGCGCTTTCTTCGTCGTCTCCAGGTAGTTGGCTTTCTTGATGTCCAGGTCGCGTTGCGCTTCCGCTTGCTTGGCCAGCGAAGCGGTTTCTGCCGCTACCCGCTCCATGTCTGCTTGTGCACGCGCGGTCGCCGATGCGCGTGTAGCTTCCGCGCGCTTGATGGCGATGTCGCGTTCGGCTTCGGCTGCAGCCACTTCTGCGTCGCGCTTGATGCGCGCGATGTCTGGCCTGCCCATGTTGGTGATGTATTCGTTCTTGTCGCGCACTTCCTTAATCGTGAAGCTCACGACCTCGAGTCCCATCTTGCTCATGTCGTCGGCGCAGGTGGACCGCATCCGGTCGCCCACCATTTCCGGTTCCTTCACGATTTGCTCCACCGTCAACTGGCCGATGATCCCGCGCAGGTGGCCTTCCATCACCAGACGGATCAATCCTTCCCGTTGCTCGGGGCGCTTCGTCAGAAACTGCTCCGCCGAAGTTAGAATCGACACCTTGTCGTTTTTCACTTTGAGCTGCGCGACAGCTTCCACCGTCACCGCAACACCTTGGTTCGTGTACAGGTCCTGTTGCGGCGCTACGTCAAACGACATCAGCTCCAGCGACAGGTCGCGACACGTTTGCACCATCGGAAAAATCACCGTGCCTCGGCCCGTGTACACATGCGTTCCGCCCAGTCCGTACACGATGAGCGCTTCGTTCGGACCGGCTTTGCGGTACATCCTGGCGATGACGCCCATGATCATGAAGATCACCAGCACCAGGAGTCCCGCTCCTACAATCACTTGCATCGGCATGCCAAACATAAGACCTCCATTTTTCAGACCGCACCCTTAAACCTTCTTGCTTTACCTTCGATCCGAAACCCTTTGCTAAGAGCCGACCAGCTCTTCCCATCGCTTCACGTACGCGATTCCCTTTTCGTACCGCTCGATCACTACCTCCGCGCCCTTTTCGATGCGCTTGCCATCTTCACTGCGCGCACCGGAACAGCGCCGCGCTCCGCCCACGGGATAAATAATTTCGCCGGTTCCTTTTTCGCGAATGGTCATGCTGACCACGGCCAGCGCGCCTTCCACCCGCCGATCTTCCTCGCGCAACGGCTCATCTTGCGGACCGGCCAACGTCACCAGAAACTTCAGCACCAGCCATCCCGCCGCCAGCCCGGCCAGCGCCGCAAACGCAACGATCAGCATCGTCGTTACCGTGGAGAACTTCGTCAGCAGATATCCCGTCCCGCCAAACCACGCCAAAAACGCCAGCACGCTCGACGCGTTGAACCAGGAAATGTGCCCGCCTCCTCGGACTCCGCCGCTTCCGCCATGCTGTCCACCGACACCATGCCCGTGCACCGGAAAATGCATCTTGAACGGCAAATGCAGATGCACAGCTCCGGCGAGGAACGACAAAACGCTCAGGGAAAATCCAACCAGGAAGCAAAACAGATAAAAGTCTGACCAGGACATACACACCTCGCAGAGCAACACCCCGTCGCTCAACACGGCCCGTTTACCCAGCAGGTCTTAATTTCGTGAGGAAGCCGCTGGCGGGTGACCTGTACCCGCCGACAACCTCGGTTGCAGAACCTCGCTCAATCGTTCCGCCAATCCGGGCGTTCGCAGAATTTCTCCCAACAGCAGCAGCGCACCGCGCGAATCCGCCACTTCCGCTATCGCTCGTAGCGCCCGATCCAATTCCGCATCTCCCGAGAACTGATCCGCTCCGGCATACAGCCACGAATCCACCGTCGCGTCTTCCATACGCAACTCCGATTGCAGTTCGCGCGAATACCCTTCCGGGTCGTCCACCAAAAATCCCGGGTACACCCGAAAAAATCGCGCCAGCAATTCCCGCGAAGTATTGGTCATGTGCGGCCGCGCGCCACTCTCGATCTGCGAAAGGTACGCCTGGCTCAATCCGCGGCCCAATTCCTTCTTCATCTTGGCCACCACTTCGGACTGCGTCAGGGGACGCCCCAACCCGCGCAGCGAGCCTTCAACCATCCGCAGGGACCGAAGCTTGTCTCCAAGTGTCATGGTGGGCCTCCTTTTCATTATTGCGATATGCAAACTGTATATAGCAGTATGTAATATGTCAAGCTGAATCGGAATTTGCCGCAAACTGCTGATTTGGCATCGCTTACAATAGGAAGGTCGTTCTTCCGAAGCGTGCCGCGAGTAAATTCTATCCGCTCCCTAGGGCTGCCTGTGGCACAGCCATTCCTGCCTGTGCTCTTGGGTCGCAGAAGCAGCACACCGCACCACACACCAACGCCCAGCACCGCAGACGCGGCACATCCCATTCACCAAAACTTCGAATTAATTTTCCTTCAGGTCTGATGACACACCGCGACCACTATTCCGGCTTGCGCAGCGACTGCAAATCAATCCCAAGCTGCTGGCACTTCTTATACAAATGACTCCGCTCCAACCCAAGAACGCGCGCCACAGTCGTCATATGAAAATTATTGCGCCGAATCTC
>DASXLU010000254.1:0-5140 GCA_036496065.1 Candidatus Acidiferrum sp. | reverse complement strand
AAGCTGGCAACGCATGTGCACTGGAAGAACCGCGAAACGCAACAAACCGGAGTGAAGCGAAGGTGCGGCAGCGTTTCTCGGAGAAAACTAATGTACGTCGAATCGAGCCCTGTGCTTTGTACCCATCTGAAACCGATATGCGCACGTGACGGCCGCATCATGAAATACCAGCCAGCGGAATCGCCCGGCGACTTCGGCTTTGAATCTTCGTATCATTGCGGTTCGCACGGGTGCAGTGTGCGCTACAACGCGCGCGATGGATATTTCATCCTGAACGGCGCGGCGAAACACACCTACGTGGTTCAGGAGCCGGGCGCGAACACCTTGCAATGCCCAATCCACAATAAATGGCTGCATCGCAGCAAAGATCGCAACACAGCGGGCGCGAATATCTGGCGCTGCGGCGTGAAGGGCTGCAATTTCGTACACGACTTTGCGTCTAACGCCCACGGCGAGACTGCCGAGCTCACGAATGCCGGCAAAATAAATTCTGCGCTCTAGAATCGGTTTGATTGGGAAGTTTTCACTCGTAGGCGGCATTAACTCGCGGAAAATCTGCGTGTGCCAAATGCTTCCTGCCTGATTTGGCGAAGAGTGGTACTCTACAGGCTCTGGTAAGGGAAAATACCAGACTTGTGGCGCATGTCATTTGCCGTTTTCATGTCACTATGGAGCACCGGAAGAACGGCGGCTCGCATAGGTACTCTTGTAACCATCGCGCCGGAATCCGGCATCTCTTCTTGTCGAGCCAACGTCCCCGGCGAAATCGTCGGCTCTCGTTCATTTAATTGCAGTTATTCGTTGACGCGGTAGGCCAATCCCAGCAGGCTCCGGGTCCCAGTACAATTCGAAGCGGCCTATTTACGCGATAGGGATTCTAGTTCGACTCGCGAACTCGTCAGCCGGTGCCTCACGCCATTAGTGACGTCTGGCTGGACAGTGGGAAGACGGCCTGATTATTCAGTTCTGGAGGATTTAGCTTTTGCGCACTACCCTAAAACTAGTCCTGCCGCTCGCCGTAAGCGTGATCTGCATCTTCGCGCTGTACGCGGCGTACCAAGTGCGGACGGACCGTCGCAACCTCGTAAGCGACCTCGCCAGCAAAGCTTCTACCCGTGCTGAGAATGTGCAGGAAATGTTAGATACGCCTGCGGGCCACGCCAGCAGCACCAAGACGTTGCAACATATTGTGGAAAAATTTGGACAACGCGAACACCTCGTTGGAATCGCGATTTATGATCCTGCTGGTAAGTCCACGGCGGTTTCGCCCGGCTTGGATCCGCTTTTCAATGCGCGCCCTCAATCCGCCGCGCAGGCTGCAGCGCAAAATGGACCAGCACACGAGTCGTATGTGACAGGCGACGTCCCGCTTTACATTTATTCCATTCCGTTTCGCGCCAACAATCAGCCGGCGGGTTCGCTCGCAGTAATTTACGACACCAACTACATCGATCGCCGCGTGCTGCTGGCGCTTCGCGATGCCGTGTTGACCGCGCTCCTGGAAACCATCCTGATCACCGGTCTGGCTTTCATCCTGGTTCGATGGAATTACACCAACCCGCTGGCCAAGACCGCGAACTGGCTGCGCAGCATGCGCGCCGGTGCGTCCACGACTACCGCGGCCCCGACGCTTCCGCAGGGAGAATTCTTCGATCAAATACATAGCGAAGTCCGGCATTTGACGGATGCGCTGCAGACGGCGCGCGCAGCGGCGAAAGAAGAGGCGCAGTTACGCGACACGCAATCATCCGTTTGGACTGCCGAACGCTTGGGAGTCAGCCTGCGTAGCAAGCTCGCCGATAAACCGCTCTTTGTTGTTTCCAACCGCGAACCTTACATGCACGTAATGCAGGAGAACAAGGCCGTACAAGTGATTGTGCCCGCCAGCGGACTGGTTACCGCGCTCGAACCGGTTCTGCAGGCTTGCCACGGCACGTGGGTTGCGAACGGATCCGGCAATGCGGACCGCGAAAATGTCGATGCGCACGATCGCCTCGAAGTGCCGCCCGACCATCCGAGCTACACGCTGCGACGCGTATGGCTCACTCGCGAAGAAGAGCATGGCTACTACGAGGGCTTTTCCAACGAAGGGCTTTGGCCTCTCTGCCACATCGCCCACACCCGGCCGACTTTCCGTCCGGAAGATTGGGTCTCGTACCAGCAGATCAATCGGCGTTTTGCCGACGCTGTTTTAAAGGAAATGGAGTCCATACAAACGCCTTTGGTCTTCGTCCAGGATTACCATTTTGCGTTGCTGCCGCGCATGGTCAAGGAAGCGCGCCCCGACGCTCGCGTCGCGATCTTCTGGCACATTCCGTGGCCTAATCCGGAAGTCTTTGGTATTTGTCCCTGGCAACGGGAACTGGTGGAAGGTTTGCTCGGCGCCGATCTTGTAGGCTTCCACATTCAGACCCACTGCAACAATTTTCTCGGCACCGTGGACCACGCCTTGGAAGCCCTGACGGACTGGGACCGCGTGGAAGTGAATCGTCAGGGCCATCTCACCAGGGTGCGGCCTTATCCGATCAGCGTTGCATTTTCGCTGAATGGCCACGAATCTCAGCCGCATCGCAGCGCCGGTGAAGAGCGCGCCGCCCTTTGCGCCGAACTGGGCGTAGAAGCGTCGTTGATGGGCGTTGGTGTCGACCGCGTGGACTACACCAAGGGAATCCTGGAGCGTTTCCGCGGCATTGAGCGCTTTCTCGAGCTGCATCCCGCGTACCACCGCCGCTTTTCGTTTGTAGAAATTGCCGCGCCGAGCCGTACCGACGTTCCTCGCTACCAGCAGTTCCTCGAGGAAGTCGTTGTGGAATCGGATCGCGTGAATGCTCGTTTCCAAAGCGATAAGTGGAAGCCAATTGTTTTACTTAAGAAACATCATTCGCATAAGGAAATTGAGCGCTACTACCGCGCGGCCAACGTCTGCATGGTCACCTCGCTCCACGACGGCATGAATCTCGTCGCCAAGGAATTCATTGCTGCTCGCGAAGACGAGCGCGGCACCCTCATTCTCAGTACGTTCACGGGCGCGGCACAGGAACTTAATGACGCCTTGCTCGTAAATCCATACGATGTCGACCAAGTAGCGCAGGCCATCTACCAATCGTTGGAATTCGATGAGAACGAGCAGGCTCGCCGCATGGTGCACATGCGCAAAAATGTCCTGGAGCACAACGTCTATCGCTGGGCAGCCAATGTGCTGTCTGACCTGACCGAGATTCGCATCGATATGCAGGAACGCACCGAGGTTGCGCACGTGGGATGAAGGCCAGGAAGCGCAAGATCCCTCATCTCTTTGAGGATTGGGATAAAGTTGCCGAACGCGTACGCGACAGCGATCACGTTTCCGTTTTCCTTGATTTCGACGGAACACTTGTGGCCTCCGCGCCCCGCCCTAATCAGGTCCGGGTACAACAGCCTACGCATCTGGCTCTGCAAAAGCTTGCCCATCGCCGCCACGTGACTCTTGCGGTCATCAGCGGGCGACGCCGCAGTGAACTTCAGCATTACCTTCCTTCCCCGCGTGTGCGCTACCTCGGCCTTTACGGTTGGGAGCGCAATGGATGCCTGACTCTTTCGACCTCGGAAGAAATGGATCTGCTTCGCGCCCACGTTTTACTGGCGGAGGGCCTTCGCACCTTCCCCAAGCTGTGGATTGAGGCCAAGGGAATGAGCTTGTCGATCCATCTTCGCGATGTGCCTGCGGCGATGCTGCGCCGTGCGCGCGCGGCTGTCCGTCAAGTTCTGGTGCCCTTCAGCCAGACACTGCACTTGTTCGAAAACAAGATCGACATCGAGGTTGTTCCTCGTTCGATCAAGGATAAGGGCGCCGCGGTATCTGCCATGCTTGCGACCCGGGCGATGTCGGGAGACTTCACTTTATTTTTTGGCGACGATATTTCGGACGAACCGGCGTTTGCCGCCTTGCGCAACGGCGTCTCTGTCCTTGTCGGTAAGCCGAGAGCCACGCACGCGCAGTATCACCTGCGCGGTCCCGAAGAAGTCACTGATGCGCTCGCTCGGTTGGACAAAGCGCTGCCGTAAACAGGGACTCGGCCTGCTCATCCCACCCCATCTCGATGTGTGATAAATGTCCTGGCGTTTGCCGGCTTGACTCGATACACTGGAATCAAGTTAACTCTGCAGATATAATAACTCTATGAGTAACATTGGCTATGCAGGCTTTTTGGGCCGCATTTGGGCACAGATCAAAGGCCCCTGGATAGGAACTGTTCCAGAAGACATCGCCATTTGCGAGTTTGACTGCCCCAAACTGCAGTGTTCGCACGGAGAATGGGCTAATTGCAGCCGCCGCCTCGGGGCCGCCTCCGGCGAATTGATGCCCGCCAAGCGTAAGACTCCGCCACCGTCCTGAGCGCTATCTCGTCCCGCCATAAGAACGTCGAAGGAAGCGAGACGGCCGCGATTCACCGCCGCTCTGAAGGTTTGTCCTCGTAGGGTCGCCTTCCTGCTTGCCTGATGAAGGAAGGGAGGCGGGCCGCTTTCACCAGCTCTGTGTCCTGTAGGTCGCGGTTTTATATCGTCTCGACGTAAGAACGTCGAAGGAAGTGAGACGGCCCGCGATTCACCGCCGCTCTGTGTCTTTGTAGGTCGCGGTTTTAACCGAGACATCGAGCGCCATAAAAAACCGGGCTTTAGCCCCTGAAGGCTTGTCCTCGCAGCCTTGTCGCGGTTTCCGTAGCAGCGAGCTTCATCCACTCAGCGCAAGTCCCCGGGCTCGATTCCATTTTTCTTCGCGTCGCTTTCCAGGTCGTCAATCTTTCCCTGCAGTTGCTTCTTTCGATCCTCCAACTGCTTCACCTGATCTTCCAGCGGAACCATGTTGTATCCCTGATTTGGGTTGATGCCGCCCGAGGGGTTGCTGTTCTCTCCTTTGAAATTCCGAAGCTGCGCAATACGCTTATCGATGCCATCCATTTGCGCTTGCAACTGCTGTATTTGCGACCTGTAGCTTTCGGCCAGTTTTTGTTTCGCGCCTTCCGGTGGGAGCGCAGACGTTTTCGTGGCAGGGTCACTCTTCGCTGTCGGGTCCCCAACAACGCTTACCGTTCCGCCCACCGAACCAATCTCGTCGTTCGTCCAGACTTTCTTTGGTTTCTTTTTATCGCTACCGACTGGT
>DASXLU010000253.1:0-3984 GCA_036496065.1 Candidatus Acidiferrum sp. | reverse complement strand
GTCAAAGCTGAACGGTGCGGTTTGCAGGTTCGAGCACAAGCCGTAGGCAACGTCGCCGGCTTGTCCGGGGATTTTTCCGAGGTACGGCACGAAACGGTCCCACAGAGCGGGAATCGTGTTCTTCGTTTCGCCAGTATACCTTTGCTTCAGGCCGGCGATGCGCAACGGTCGGTGGTCTTCGAAGCGAGACGGTTGAATTTGCGGAGCAGGCGAAGGTTTAGATGACATGTCGTTCTCCTAAAGAGGACTTAATCGGCTGGGGTTGCGCGAAGAGCCGAACCCGGACACTCCGCGTGCAACAGAAGGGATTTTGCCACATTACTTGCAAAACGCAAGTGAAAAATGATAGCCTTACGAAATGCGAAAGTTGACTGCGGGCGAAAAACGGCGCTCGGGGTGTCCGTTGAATGCGTCTGTGGAAATTTTGGGAGATCGCTGGTCGTTGTTGATTATCCGCGACATGATGTTGCGCGGCTTTCGCACCTACAAGGAATTTCTGGGCTCGTACGAACAAATCGCCACAAATATTTTGGCGGATCGTCTGCGCAATCTGGAGAAACACGGAATTATTGCGACGGAGGAAGATCCTTCGGATGGCCGCAAAGTGAACTACGTGCTCACGAAAAAGGGCATTGATTTGGCGCCGGTGTTGACCGAGATGGTGTTGTGGGCCGGAGGACACGAAAAGACCGAGAATCAGGCCCTGGTGCAATTGATGCGCAAAGACAAAGAAGCCTTTCTCGCGGAGATCCGGGCCCGCTGGGAAAATGGGTCGGGCAAGAAAAAGTGATGCGCGGTCCGGCATAGAAAAGCAGATCCCTCACCTCGCTTGGCATGACAATATTTCGCGTCGACTCATGAACGCAGATCCCTCATTGTAGGGGCCGCCTCCTGCCTGCCCTGACAAACGAAGGGAGGCGGGCCGCCAACCACAATGCTTGGCATCCACTCGCCGAATTTCCCGACGAATCGCCCCCGCTTCGGACATGCTGCATTCCGCCAGCGCCGAACGCCCGTCGGCCCCTGTAGGGGCGCAGCACGCTGCGCCCCATGTCCGCACAATCGCACGTTCTTGAGCGACTCCACTCCGTGTACAGCTAGTCCTGACGATGCCACTCGATGTCCAGAAACAGCCCTTGTAGGGCGCCTCCTGCCTGCCCTGACGAAAGAAGGGAGGCGGGCCGCCAACCAAAATGCTTGGCATCCACTCGCCGAATATCCCGACGAATCGCCCCCTCACTACGGACGTCTGGAAATTGCCGCTGCCGCGGGATTCGGCCCTCACGCCTTGCCCAAAAAATCGGCAAGCCGATCCAACATCTGCACCCAACCCATTTCCATACCGGCAAGGTACGGCGCCGCTTGCGGAGTACTCTTGATCACGCTGGCTTGCACTGTGAGCAACGTCTTTCCGTCATCGGTGGGCGCCAACGAGATTGTGTTGCGTATCTCAAACAGAGAATTGCCTTCCTGATCGGGAACCGCGGTCGTGAACACGATTTGCGTTGGTTCGACGATGGATTCGAAGACGCCAGTCATCGGATAGACGGTCCCGTCGGGCGCACGCATGTGGATGCGAATCGCGCCGCCGGGTTGGGCATCCACTTCGCAGACCGGATTGGTATAACCCTTCGGGCCCCACCACCTCGCAATGTGGGCCGGATCGGTCCAGGCTTTAAAGACAACATCAGGCGAAGCGTCAAACGTGCGGGTGAGGAAAAGCTCGTGTTCCTGTTCTTTCTTGATTGCGACGGCCATAGATTTTTCCTTTCTTCGGATCGTTACCTGGCGCACTGGGGTATTGTGAAACCTAAACTTTCTGCACAAACAGGCTGGCGAAATATTGCCGATAGCGATACAGCAGAAACAGGTAGAGCAGCACGGTGAACAGAGCCAACGGCACTCCCTGCAGCGACATGAAAACGTGGTAGCACAGAATATTTACCACCACCGGTCCTAGAATCGTCAGCGCCAGCGGCACGTAGCGATTGATCAAAAGAAGCACGCCGCCTATCACCTGGCATCCGCCGATTACCAGTACATAGTGAGAAGCGATCAGCGAGCCAAGGAATTGGCCCGCTGGCGTGGGTGGCAGTGGTGGCATAGGCAAAAATTTCAGAAACGGGTTGGAGCCGAAGAAAACAAAGATCAGCCCCAACAGCACCCGAGCGATGATTACCGTGATCTTCACGTGTTGTTCTCTTTCGCTAGGGAAGAGAGGTACGCATCGAGTTGATCGAATGTCCCCCTGAAACCCTGCTGCATCGATGGATGCCACTTCGCGAACAATTGCCGCTCGGCTTCTGTCGCATTAAGCGGCACGCCTCGCATGGTGATCGTGGTTTTGCCTTGAGACTCGGTGAAGCTCATGGTGTTGAGCACTTGCAAAGGAAAATTAGGATTGAACGGGGCGCGAACCGTGTTGCCTTCCGGGTCGGAAAATGAGGTGGCGAAGACCAGGCGCTCGGGCGGTTTGATCTCGTGGTACTCGAATTTGCCCCACATGTCGTGACCGTCCGGCGAACGCATGCAGTAGTGGAATAAACCGCCGGGACGCAAATCGAGTCTGCCCGAGATCCACGTAAATCCTTTTGGACCCCACCACTTTGCAAGGCGGTCTGCCTCGGTGATGGCCTTGAATACAAGATTGCGAGGGGCATCGAAGGTCCGGCTGATCAAAAGTTCCGGATTGCTTTCCGATGCGGAGTTGTTTTTTCCCGGAGCTGCTGGCAGAAATTCGGCCAGGCGTTCCAGCGTTTGTTTGCCGCCTTCGATCGCACCATATTCCTTGACCACGGTTTCGCGCGCTTCCGCAGACTCGAAGACCATCCGCAACGTCAGGCGAGTCTTGTCGTCGCTTTCTTTTTCAAACGTCCACGTGGACTGAAAATGAACGCCGGGGCCGCCTTCTTTGCCGCCACCGTGTGTGAAAACAATGCGTTCGTGTTTGACGATTTCCACGAAGACACTTTTGTTGGGATAGTCCGTGCCATCCGGGCCATGCATCGTGTGGCTCCATACGCCGCCAGGCCGCAGGTCCATCTCGTGGATGGTGGTTGTAAACCCTTTCGGCCCCCACCAGCGCACCACTTGCGCGGGATCGGTCCAGGCGTTCCAGACGAGTTCGCGGGGTGCCTCGAAAACACGAGAAATCACGATCTCGCGGTCAGACTCATTTTGTTTTGCTGCGCTGCTTTGAGCGGCCATGCGGATACTCCTTGTTGTCTTTCGCGAGCTGGTCTTTTTTCAACTCTTGAAGATAGTCGTCCAGTCGGTCGAAGCTCTCCATCCAGAACTTACGGTAGTGGTCCACCCAATCGGCAACGTCCTTGAGCGGGCGCGCTTCGAGGCGGCAGGGACGCCATTGCGCATCACGGGCGCGGGCGACTAGGCCGGCGCGCTCAAGAACTTTCAGGTGCTTGGAGATAGCGGGAAGACTCATTTCGAAAGGTTCCGCCAGTTGCGTGACGGAAGATTCGCCGGCGATCAGCTTGGCCAGGATGGCCCGGCGCGTAGGATCGGCCAGGGCGGAGAAGGTGGCGGAGAGTTGGTCAGCAGCCATTCGTATTTAACCTAATGGTTAAATACGGCATCCCGACCCTCCTGTCAAGGCAAATTTGCGTCCTCAAACCCCCTTTTTCGCGTCGAATAGCCCCTTTTTCCTGTCCAAAATCGACCAAAAATCGCCTCTTTTCCGTCTAAATTCACCCGAATGGTCCCTCTATTCAGTCTAAATATTGACGCGGACACGCACAGCAAGTGAGACTGCTAGAACAAGGAGCAAGGTCCTATGTGCAGGAATATCAAGACATTATTCAATTTCGATCCTCCAGTTACCGATGACGAAGTACGCGCGGCTTCGCTGCAGTTCGTCCGCAAGATCAGCGGCTTCACCAACCCATCAAAAGCAAATGAAGCCGCCTTCGCCGCCGCGATCGAAGAAGTGGCGGAAGTGTCGATGCGATTGCTGCGCACGCTGGAAAC
>DASXLU010000252.1:0-6326 GCA_036496065.1 Candidatus Acidiferrum sp. | reverse complement strand
ATTGTATATAGCGTATCCCAAGAAGATTGTGGCCCTCAGCAAACTTAGGGTAGATGGCCAGAGCCTTTTCCAGATGATCCACTGAACCCTTCAGATTGCCGGCGTCAAAGCTCTTTTGAGAGCGTTCAAACTCTTTGACAGCACGAGGCGGAATCTGAAGTTGCATGACCGATACCGGATTGCCTAGCACTGCTGGGGATGGCGATGCCGCATAAGCGGAATAACGGTCGCTCCAAACAGAGTTGGTTGGAAACTGAGACAGTTGCCCGGGCTGATGATTGACTCGCTGGTCGAATAAACATGGACAACAAGCCAGGAAAACAAAACAAATGGAATACCGCATAGGACAACTCCATTTGAACCGCCGTGAAGGCTTCGTATCGACCTTCGTTTTGGTAATACAAACAGAAGACGACGCAGGGGAATCAAAAGTCTCACCCTCCACAAATTTTCTAGAATTTTCCTGTTGGAATGCTACGACCGCTCAAGTTAGAGCTGAGCGTTTCGATTTAACGACGACGCGCGCATGCGTTTGCAGATCGGCAAAACATCGGACTGTTCGGCGGTGCCTCAGCACCTTCAAAGTCAGGCCGGCGGAAAACCAAAGATGCGCCGGGCAGAATTGAAGCACACTAACAGGGTAGAATTCGAGGAGTTCGAATCAAGCAAACGAAATTAGTAAGCGAAGCCGTAGTGCAACCGGTCGCACTTCACGCAGCGATAGGGGCGTACGCCGATCATGGACGTCAACTTCTGAAAGCCCGCGCAGCGTTCGCGATACACACGGCCCGAGGAACAGTAAGGACAACGACGATGACCGCGGGTGGAAAGCTTGAGACGTTGGATGAGTGGTGTTTGTGGGACTTCCTGCTGGAGCTTGTGCGTTTCCACGGTTTCCTCCCATTGGATATGAGCGTCATCTCCGCCGGGTCGGAATAGCTTACAAGAGATTTTCGTAAATGAGGAGCGGCTGGTAAAAGAATTTACAGGTGCCAGGCTGGCTTTCGTAGGGAATTACGTTGCGAACCGGTTATCTGCATGCGAATAGAGGGGGCTTAGCGGTAGCAGTACGTCATTGACATGCCTAGGCGCAAGCGTGCCGACCGGTCCCGCAAGAATCAGACAAGCATGGTCCCGACCCGAGGGCGGGCTGGGCTCGGGACAGGCGCGGCAGTACTAGCCTGCGGCTGCTGCGCTCGCTTTATCTCCGTGGTGTTCCGCGTGAGACTTGGCGGCTTCAGCGGAGTGGTGCGTCGCGTGGTGAAGGTGACCCTGCGCGAGGTGAGCGTGATGGGCGGCAGTCTCGTGCTCTCCCGCTTCATGATGCGCAGCGGCGTGACGATGGTGCCGGGCGGCGTGCTCGTGGTGTTCCGCTGCTTTATTGTGGTGCTCTGCGGCTTGCTTTGACATGGTGTCTCCTTAAACTTAGCGAACGGCGGTAAGACACTACCCCTCGGTTCTTGAATGGACTGTAACGATTTTATGAATAGATGTTTTCGATGTTTTCGCTACTGGAATACAGCGGCTACAGCAAAGCCGCTAAGTGAAAGTCGTCCTAAGCCTTGAACTGGGGGTGGCATCCTGAGACGCCGTGCGATGCGCGTGGAGTGCTTGGCAGGCATGTTAAACTAACTGCGAAACTAGACGATGGATGAGGACCTAACCGTGCCGGATAATCACGAAGACAACTTTCGCGTAATAGACAGGCGACCATTTACCTCGGAAGGCGAATTGCGCCCCGATGTGGTCGAGGAACAGGAACGCGAAGCCAAACGCGAAGAGGTAAAAGAGGCAAAAGCCGCTGCAAGTGCCGCGACCGAAAAGACCGCCGCGCCTCCAGTGGACACTCCGAAGAAATCTCCCGCGTTCGAGAATTTGATTCGCATGATAGGAAGCAATGCCGCCATGGTTCTGGGCGCATACGCGGACCCCAGGACGGGCCAACCTGTCATCGATCCTGAGGCAGCACGCGAATTGATTGATATGCTCGACGCGCTGCATGAAAAGACCAAGGGCAATCTGGCGCCGGAAGAAGATAGCTTGCTGCTGGATCTCGTGGGCAAACTGAAGATGACTTATCTCGAGATCAACCAAGCGATGGCGGCGCAAATGGCTCAGGTTCAGGCACAAGCCAAGGGCGGCAAGAAGTAGGAAGCCACCGGGCGCGCAGCACATCTCTGAAAATTCAACTAGCGCTTGGAATCTTGCTTGCGAAGTTGCGTTCGGTTGCCACCGTGCGACGGCAATCACCGAGACGGCGAGCCGCCGCGTCCTCGTACCCAAGCAAATCCCAACACGGATACAATAAGACTGTGATGGATCGGAGCGAAACAGCGTCGCAGAAAATCACTTTGCAGGTTCTCGGCTCGGGCACATCTATGGGTGTACCTACGCTCGGATGCCACTGCTCGGTGTGTGATTCGAAAGATCCCCACAATAAAAGATTGCGCCCCTCCGTTCTTCTTTCTCGTGGCGGGCACAACGTTATCATCGACACGACGCCAGACTTTCGCACGCAAGCGCTGGCCGTGGGATTGGACCGGCTCGACGCTGTGATTCTCACGCACGGTCACGCTGATCACATTTTGGGATTCGACGACCTGCGGCCGTACAACATCCGGCAAAAATCGCCGATGCCGCTCTACGGCAATCAGGAAACCTTTAGCGTTATCAAACGTGTGTTCTCTTACGTGTTTGACGACAAGCCGAAGCTCAGCACCGTGCCCAGTGTGACCTTGCACGAAGTAAAAGGACCTTTTGAGTTGCTGGGCATTCCATTTATTCCGGTGCCTCTGCTGCATGGCGAAATGGAAGTTCTGGGCTATCGTTTCGGGCGTGCTGCGTACATGACGGATTTCAGCCGCCTGCCCGAATCCTCGGTACCCTTGCTGGAAGACCTGGACGATTTGATCATCGATGCGCTGCGCGACATTCCTCATCCGATGCACCAGACGGTGGAGCAAGCGCTTGCTCTGATCGATCGCTTAAAGCCGAAGCGGGCCTGGTTCACTCATATCGCACACGACCTGCCGCATGACGCCACGAATGAACGCCTGCGAAAAGCCGGCTATCCGCACGTGCAGTTGGCGTATGACGGTCTTAAATTCGACGTCGAGACAGATTCGCCCGCAGTGGAGCGCGCTGCCAAGGCGCTTGCGGTTCAGGTCCACACACATTCTCACGGGCTGGCGGCATTTTATTCCGCCGCGGACTGGGCGGCGAAGTTCAAGGCAGGCGGGCGCGGCAGCGTTATTGCGATTGGCAACTTCGACGGAATTCACCTCGGCCACCAACGCGTTCTGGAATACACCATGAATCTGGCGAAGGAGACCGGGGCGGTGGCCACGGCTTTGACATTTGAGCCGCCACCCTTGAAGGTACTGCGACCAGACCTGGCGCCATTGCGGATCTCGACGAATCAGCAACGCATGGAGTGGTTCGGTGCGATCGGAATGGAGGCGGCGGTGGTGTTGCCGTTCACGATGGAGTTGGCGCAGTGCGCTCCCGACGACTTCGTCGACGAAATTCTGGTCGAGCAACTGCAAGTCCGCGCCGTAGTTGTCGGCGACAATTTTCGTTTCGGCCATCGTCAGGCCGGCGACGTGAAGTTTCTGCGTGAATTGGGAATGAAGGATGGGTTTGAAGTTATCGTGCACACCCCGGTGATCATTGACGGGCAGGTCGTGTCGAGCACGTTGATTCGCAAACAAATCTCTGAGGGCGATGTGACCCGCGCGGCGCGGCTGTTGGGACGGCCATTCGCATTGACCGGCGAAGTCGTCAGCGGAACCGGCACCGGGCGAAAGTTTACGTTTCCCACGCTGAATCTGAAGCCCGATCAGGAATTATTGCCCGCGAAAGGCGTGTACATCACGCGAACCGTACTCGAGGGCGAAACAAGCAGCCACCGCAGCGTGACCAACGTTGGCATGCGTCCCACGTTCAATGGCACCGGCCTTACCGTCGAGACTCATCTCCTGGATTACTCCGGAAATTTTGCCCCCAAATCGATTGAGGTGCGTTTCTGGAAGAAGTTGCGGGACGAGAAGAAATTCTCGGGGCCAGAAGAATTGCGCGCACAGATTGCCAAGGACATCACGCGAGCCAATCAGTTTTTTACGCGACTGAAGCGGCGACGGTTACGCGGCGCTGTTTTGGCGGAGTAATCTTGTTGCGAGAAACTCGCGCCTGACAGCCCTAAAAAAGCAGATTCCCCGCGTTGCTCGGGATGACATGTGGTGGAAGCTGCGTTAGGATTTTTTGAGTTGAGGATTTGCGGCCAGGCACTCGTTGCAGATGCCGCCAACTTCCGTGCGAGCAACCGTCACCTGCATTCCAACGTCGCGCGCAATCTGTTCTTTGAGCTGCTCGTAGAGACGGGATTCGAACTCGCGAACTTTCCCGCAACGCAGGCATGCAACATGGATGTGCTCGCGCGGCCCGTGCGTCTCATAGTAGTGCCGATCGCCGCGAAGGTGCAGCAAGTCCAGTTCGTCGATGAGGCCCTGTTTCTTCAGCAGATCGATAGTGCGGTAGACCGTGACGAGATGGACTCCCGAGTCAATTTCCTGAGCGCGCGCCAGGATTTGATCCACGTCGAGGTGCTGCTCCGCCGTGTCCATCACCTGCAAGATCACACGACGCTGCCGGGTAAGGCGAATTCCCTTTTGCCGAAGCGCTTGTTGCAGGTGCCCCGAAGTTTCAGGCGTGTTGATGCGCTCGCCGGATGAAACACGATGTGAAGGTGATGCGGCCATTAGGAGCCCTTGAGACGCTGGCGCTTCTCCATCAAGGAAAAAGCGTCACAGGTCAATATTTTGTGTGCGCAAGCCTGAATGCTGCTTCAGGAATGGGTGGGCAACATGCGCATCACGTCATTGTACATAACGTATACAATGAGCACCAAGAGGAACACCAGCCCCACCTGGATGAAGCGCTCTTTGAAAGCCAAGCTGAAATCACGACGGCGAATGCCTTCGAGCGACAGCAGCAAGATGTGTCCCCCATCAAGAATCGGAATGGGCAGAAGATTCAGGATGCCCAGGTTCACGCTGATCAGCGCCATGAAGGTAATCACCGCGAACGCGCCCTCAGAAACCGCTTGGCCGGCCGTGCGCGAGATTCCCACCACGCTCTGCAATTGTTTGACTGACACTTTGCCGCTGAATAGCTTCCCCACGACGCCGATGGTTTGCGTAACAAAATCGGCGGTGCGAGACGTTGCCGTGCTCAGTGCTTCCACCGCTCCGACATGCCTGTACGCCAACCCCGGCTCGGGAACCACGCCAATCTGATAGTTCTTTTCCGCAGGATCGGTCACGCCCTGTTTCGGGGTGATAGACAGATTCACCGGCTGACCTTTGCGCTCGATTTGTAGTTGAAGCGTTTTCCCGCCCGAGTTACGCACCAGATCCACGAACTGATCCCAGTAAGCGACGGATTGTCCGTTGACGCTACGCACCACGTCGCCGGACTGAACGCCCGCATGGTCCGCAGGCGTGCCGGGCGCTACTTCACCGATGGCAGGAGGAATTGGCCGGAAGCCCAATGGAAGCTGGTAGGGATCGTTCTTCACAGCCAGATTTACTTCGCGTTGTGTGCCGTTATTTTCGATTTCGGCTTTGAACGTGGTGCCGGGAGCCGACTGGTACAAGATGCTTTGCGCGCGTTCCCAGGAAGGATTCTTTATGTCGTTCAGCGCAACGAGTTTGTCACCCACTTGCAATCCGGAAGAATCTGGCTGAGTCGATGGAAATCCCGCAACGACAACAGGCTTGTTGAGGAACGCGGCGTAGGGAACGCCAGAAACCAGGTAATAAATTCCCAAAAGCAGCACAGGGAAGATCAAGTTAACTGCAGGGCCGGCAAAGGAAATCAAGGCCCGCTGCCAGCGCTTCTTGCTCATCAGTTCATCGGGAGCGCCGGTGGGAGGCTTCTCGCCAGAATCCACGTCGCTCATATCCTGTCCCGCCATGCGCACGTAGCCGCCGAGCGGAAGCGCACTGACGCGCCAGTCCGTATCGCCTCGTTTTACGCCAAAGAGTCGCGGCCCGAAACCAATCGAGAAGACATCCACGCGCACGCCAAACAAACGCGCCACGATAAAATGTCCCCATTCATGCACAAGGATAATGACGCCCAGGACTAGGACTATGCCGATAAGAGTATTCATTCTTGCAGTGTGCTCCGTCTACCCGTCTATTTGATTCTAGCAGAAAGCCAAAAGACACATCTCGCAGAAAAGACTGTAGAAATGGCGAAAGTGTCTGAAAAGTGCATGCGGTAAGCCATTTGAATTAGCGGGCGGCGCCAAGGTTGCCTACTAC
>DASXLU010000251.1:0-3064 GCA_036496065.1 Candidatus Acidiferrum sp. | reverse complement strand
CAGTAACAATCCGAGTGGATATACAACAAGAAGAGTACCTGTTTTGGGCGGTTGTGTAATTGAAGTAGTGGCAGTCCGTTGAGACTGACGGACGGAGGCGTTTGTGGATCGCAAGTACAGTCACCGCGGCTACCGTGACGCGGAAAAGAACGACAACAAGCACGACAAAAAAGATAAACACGATCGCAAGCCTCCGCAAGGCGGGCCACGCGGCGCGACGGATCACCTTGGGCCGCGTACTCCGCGCATGGTGGGGACAGTAACGCGAGCGCGCTGTTCGAACTGTGGAGCGGTGCTGGTGGCGGGATTCGATCCGAACGAAAAGTGTCCGAAGTGCGGATTCGAATTACATTGCTGCAAGCAGTGCCGGTTCTTTGATTCCGGCGCGCAGTTTGAATGCACGCAGCCGATTCCCGCACGCGTTACGCCTAAAGACGCCAAAAATAATTGCACGTTTTATGAATTTCGCACCACGGTAGAGAAGGATACGGCGCCCACGTCGTATATGCAGCCGGCGCAGGTGCCGGTGGAAGCACCATCGCCATCGCGGCCGATGGATGCGCGGCAAGCCTTCGAAAATCTCTTCAAGAAGTAAAACGTTTCCTCGTTTTCGTTTTCGCCGCGGGCGCTCCCAAAGGAAAAAGGGTAGGCACCGCCGGCATCTCGCTGGCAATCTCGTTTAATTCCGGATAATGCTGACGCAGCGGATCGGGCACTTTCACTTTTTCGTGCGTGATGGTGTTGAGGATCTGCAAGGCGTTGAAGATCGCTTTGCCCTGAAAGTGATTGTTGGAAATGACGTAGGTTTGGCGCGCCTTTTGGTTGATGCTGCGAATACGATCGATCCAGGGATCGAGTTCTTCCTTGGAGTAGAGATAGTTGTAGCGTTCGTGCGGCGGAGTGGCGGGATCGTCGGTGAACCAGGTGTCGTAGCGGCGGCCATGCAGACGAACGTAGCCGATGGGAGAGGTGACGTCGGCGGAAGGCTCGATCGACCGGCCAATGATGGGCTGGTCAATGTTGCAAAAGCCGACGTGGTGCTCTTGTAGAAGCTTTAGAGTGTCGGGCGTGTACCAGGAAGCGTGGCGAAGCTCGACGACGAGCGGATAGTCGGCGAAGCGTTTGATGAGCGCCTGAAGGTAGGAAGTGGTTTCGCTGCTATGATGAAACGCGAAAGGGAACTGCAGGAGAATGGCGCCGAGTTTGCCGGCTTTGCGAATTACGTCGAAGCCGGCGCGGACGTCGCGTTCGTCTTCGGGGGTGGCCGAGGGATCGTGCGTAAATTTCTGCCAGAGTTTTGCGGTGAAGAGGAAGTTCGGATTGGATGATACTTTTTCGAGCCAGAGCGCGGCGTGCTCGGGGCGCAGAGGACTGTAAAACGAAGTGTTGATTTCGATGGTGTCGAAAAACTGTGCGAGATATTGCGCCTCGTGGAAATTCTTGGGCCGGGGAGTTGGATAGACATAGCCGGCCCAATCGGAATAGGACCAGCCGGCCGGACCAATGCGAAGCTCGTGCGCACCTTTATGTTGTGGTGAAGGAGAATTCTTCTTCATTCGCGATGTGCTCCAGCGTGTAATGTGCCGGCCTCTTGTCAGAGAAAGCATACTGTTAACTTTCCCCGCGCAGGCCATTGCGCGGCACCATTCCGCTTGCTATGCTCCCCTTGCTATGCGGTGCAGTAAAAGTAGTCTGCGTCGCTATCCTGCCAGAATCCCCACATAATCTATAGGTGCAACTATGAACATTTCGATCAGCTATAAGCACGTGGATTCGCAACAAGCAGTGGCGTTGGAAGTTACTCGTCGTTTAGATAAGCTCGGGCGGTTGCTGAAGAGCTATGAGCCAGACTTGGTGAAGCTGAAGGGAGTGTTCTCGAAGAACCAGAGAACGGACGAGCAGTCCTGCGTGCTGACACTGTCGCTGCCAAGCGGAACACTGCACGCGACCGGAAATGGACCGAATGTGCTGGCCGGCTGCAAGAAAGCGTTTAGCGAAATAGAACTGCAGATTAAGAAGCACCAATCCTTGTTGCGGCGCGAGCATGAATGGAAGAGGAAGCGCCCAATCAGAGCGGCTGAGCCTGTTTTTAACGAACAATAGTGCTGGGTTGACTCGTCCCGCCTAAGTTTGATCGGGGACGTCTGCGGACAAAATGATCGCGGAAGTGTGCCGCTTGGTGGAACTGCTCATCGGCAAGGCCACCCCAAGACCCAAGTACCAAACTTCGGAACCTGGGGCACCCTCCGTGTTTCTGTGAGTTGATCTGGAAATGGAGTCTTGCGTTTCGATCGATTTCAGGCACTGAAGAATGGGAAAGTCCAACCCGGCCACCCGCCCTCAATAATAAATAAATCGTTGACTTGAGTGTTGGCATCGGAAATGAGCAGTTCACTGGAGTTTCTCTAACTTCATCTGAACATGCATGCAACTCTTCAGAGAGGAAATCTCCATGGCGCAACCTGAACAAGCAAGGGAATCCAGCAAGGTAGTGCGTACGAAAGACGCGAGCAGCGACGCGGGTGTCGCAAGAGTCGCGATGAAGTTCGAAGTGGTTGTCATACCCGTCTCGGATGTCGACCGCGCGAAGGAGTTCTACGGGAAGCTTGGGTGGCGGCTCGATGCTGACTACGATAGCGGTAAAGACTTCCGCGTGATCCAGTTCACGCCGCCTGGCTCTGGCTGCTCGATCATTTTCGGCAAGAACGTGACCGCGGCGGCACCCGGCTCCTCCCAGGGCCTGTACCTGATCGTCTCCGACATCGATGCTGCGCGTGCCGAGTTGCTGGGTCACGGCGTCGAGGTTAGCGATGTGTTTCATGATGCGGCCGGCGTGTACACTGGCAAGGACGAGCCCTACTTGTTTGGGCGGAACCGGGTCAGCGGTGGGGATCCTGATCATCGCAGCTACCGCTCGTTCGCATCGTTCCGCGACCCGGACGGCAACGGCTGGCTGTTCCAGGAGATCACGACGCGGCTGCCCGGTCGAATCGACCCGGCGACCACGACCTTCGCTTCAGCGAAAGATCTGGCGGGCGCGTTTCGGCGCGCGGCGGCCGCACAC
>DASXLU010000250.1:0-6104 GCA_036496065.1 Candidatus Acidiferrum sp. | reverse complement strand
AGGAATCTCCTTTGCAGGGATTTCCGGGGAAGCGCCAGACTATCGAAAGAACACAGTAAATTCGAGCAAAGCCTACCACAAAAAAGTCGTCAGGGAGATACCGTGAGTTTTATTTTGGAGATTTCCGTCGAATCCGTAGCCGCCGCAACGGCCGCCGAACGAGCGGGTGCGGATCGCGTTGAGCTGTGCGCAGACCTGTCTGCGGGTGGACTCACTCCATCCGAGCAGATGATGCTACAGGCGCGCGAAAACGTGCATATTCCGATCTTCGTGATGATTCGGCCGCGTCCCGGCAATTTCGTTTATGACGAATCCGAATTCGCGACGATGCAATCGCAAATTGCATTGGCTCGGAGAGCGAAAATGGATGGCATAGTTCTAGGAATTCTCACTGAGCGGAAAACTGTCGACATCGTTCGAACCAGGCGACTCGTAGATCTCGCGAATCCGCTGCCCGTTACGTTTCATCGCGCTTTTGATGATTTAGCGGACCAATCGAAAGCCCTCGAAGACATCATCGCCACGCAAGCGGCGCGAATCCTCACATCAGGTGGAGCTCCGACTGCAGCACAAGGCTCTGACCGAATTCGCGGCCTGGTCGAAACAGCTGGCTCGCGCCTGATCGTAATGCCTGGCGCCGGTATTAACGCTGAAAACTTTGGCGATGTTCGCCGTCGAACCGGAGCGACGGAATTTCATTCGGGGCTAGGCACGGTATTGCCTTACGGAAGTAGCGACTCCGCGCGCTTTGAAAATGAAATTCGCCAGATCGTAGCCTGCAAAGCGCAGGCTTTCTGATCAAATTCGATGCTCGCGAGTTGAGTCGATGAACAAAAAAAAACGGGGCACCAATTGGGGTGCCCCGGTCGAGACAACTAAGCCTAATCTCAGGCCTTCTGCGCTTGGCGCCGTAAGAAAGTCGGCACGTCCAAATCGTCCTTGGATGCGTCCGGCACAACTTCCCGCACCGTCTGCGTAACCTGGTGAACGACGTTTGGCTGAGGCGGTGGCTGCTGCGGTGCCGCGGCTGGCGCAGGCTGCGGGAGTTCTTGCTGCACCGGAACGTCACGTCCCGCTTTCCACGTCTTAGGCAAAAAAGTCGGCTTCTGCTGCGTCATCTTTTTCCCGGCGTCCTTAAAGCCCGCCGCGATCACGGTAATCTTCACCGCGTCCTTCATATTTTCGTCCATCACCGCTCCGAAAATGATGTTGGCATTTTCGTGAGCAGCCTTCTGAATCACGGACGACGCCTCGTGCACTTCGTGCAATGAGAGCGACGAACTGCCGCAAATGTTTATCAAGATGCCTTGCGCACCTTGAATCGAATTGTCTTCGAGCAGAGGACTGGCAATCGCGCGATTGGCCGCATCGACCGCGCGGCTTGCGCCGTTGGCCACCGCGGTGCCCATCACTGCATAGCCTTGGCCATGCATGATCGCCTTCACGTCCGCAAAGTCGCGATTGATGATGCCAGGCACCGTGATGATGTCCGAAATTCCCTGCACCGCTTGGCGAAGAATATCGTCAGCGATACGGAACGCATCGAAGAAGCTCGTGCCGCGCTCCACAGTTTCCATTAGCCGTTCATTGGGAATGACGATGACCGTGTCCACCACGCTCACTAATTCCTGCAATGCCTGCTCGGCCTGCAGCATGCGGCGCTTGCCTTCGAACGCGAAAGGCTTGGTCACCACCGCCACGCTCAACGCGCCAAGTTCGCTCGCCAACGAAGCCACGACCGGTGCGGCGCCACTGCCTGTGCCTCCGCCGAGACCCGACGTGATGAAGATCATGTCCGAGCCTTCGAGCGCTTCAATAATCTTGTCGGTGTCTTCGAGAGCCGCCTTGCGCCCAATCTCCGGATTGGCGCCTGCGCCCAGCCCCTTGGTCAGCTTCGCGCCCAGTTGCAACTTCACGGGAGCTTGCGAAAGTTTCAGCGCTTGCAGGTCGGTGTTCGCGGTGATGAACTCGACGCCCTCCAGCTTTGCGCGGATCATGCGATTGACGGCATTGCAACCGCCGCCGCCCACACCAATCACCTTAATTTTCGCCGGTTGCAATTCTTCGCTGAAACTCATCCGGATGCCTGCGTCTTTTGCTGTCATTGCTGTCCCCCTGTCCGGCTGGTCAAAGTCTTTTATAAATCTGGCGTTACAGTGATGCTACAAACAGTTTTGGAAGCCTGTGGAAAAACGAGCCTGTGGCCCTCTTTTTCTCAACCTGACACTCCGTTTTCAACAGCTCGTTGACCGCCAGCGGGCGGCCGCTACATTTGGCCGGCTATCTTCAAAAGGGAAGACGCACCAGCGCTACTCATGGCTCAAGCACCGGCAAACATGGCTTTCAACTTCGAAACCAGATTGCTGGAGCGCTGCGGGGCGACGCGTCGTGCCTTCGCGGCACAGAGCACCAACCCTACAACCGTGGCGTATTCCGGCTGGGCAACTTGTTCCGGCAAATCGAGAATCCCTCTGGGCTCCGCGATTCGCACCGGCAAATGGAATCCTTGTTCGGCAAGTTCGAGCAGGCCGGTCAACCGCGCGCCGCCTCCCGCGAAAACAAATCCTGCGGGTATCTGCGTATTCAATCCGGCGCGTCGCAAATCATCACCAATCAAGCCAAGCAGTTCCTGCGCGCGCGGCTCGATAATGTCCGTGATCATTCTGGAGAAAACAGTTCGTGGCGGGCGGTCTCCCACGCTGGCAATTTCAATTGCGCCATCATCGTGAAGGAAATGTGCGGCCGCGCAGCCGTGGCGATGTTTGATTTTTTCGGCCTCCGGAATCGGAGTTCGCAGGCCCACCGCCAAATCGTTGGTAAAGTGATCGCCGCCAATCGCTACTGCTCCGGTGTGCCGCACCACACCCCCGCCGTACACGATGACTTCCGTCGTTCCGCCGCCGATGTCCAGCAGGCAGACGCCTAGATCCCGCTCATCCTGAGTTAGACACGATTCTGCCGAAGCCAGCGGCTCCAACACGGTGTCGTTGATAAGAATCCCGGCGCGATTCGCGGCGGTGACCAGATTTTGCGTCGCTGCGATCGACGAAGTCACAATGTGCACGTTTGCTTCGAGACGATGACCCACCATGCCGACCGGGTCGCGAATTCCATCCTGGGTATCCACGATGAATTCGTGCGGCAACACATGCAGAACTTCGCGATCCTGCGGCAACGCTACGTTTCGCGCGGCGTCAATCGCGCGGCGCACGTCTTCACGTTCGATATCGCGAGAGCGCGGCCCGAGAGGCACACCGCCCCTGCTGTTGAGTCCGCGAACATGTCCACCCGCCACACCAATCGTCGCCGATTCCACCGGCACATTCGCGACGCCTTCCGCTTCTTCCACCGCGCGCCGTATCGAGCTCACGGTCGAGTCCAGGTTGACGATCAGTCCCTTGCGCAACCCCTTGGATTCGGCGGCGCCGAGCGCCAAAAATCGCACCTGGTCATTATCAATTTCGGCCAGAAGCACGCACGTTTTTGTGCTGCCGATGTCGAGCCCGACGAGATATTTGTCTTTCTTGGCCAAAACTTATCTCCTTCGAGAAGCCATTTCTTCCCTGGGCGCCGGTGCGTCGGTGTCGGGGTTCACCACCACCTGCCGAGAGTATTGAAGATCGATTGATTGCACGCGGCCGGCATTCGCCTGCCACTGCGCAAAATTATCCACCAGCGTTTTGTACTTGCCGGTAAAATCGCTCTGTCCAAAATGAACGGTGACCGCTTGCTTGCGATCTCCCGCCGACAATCCAACCATCACCGCTTTCAAATCGCGCGAATTGCCCAAATCCATCTCGCTGACGTTGTCGGAAGAGCCGGGCTTCACGATATCCACGTCTTTCATAAATTCCTGATAGGTCTGCATGCGCTTTTCGCGCTCTTCACGCGGCATGCTCTCCGATAATCCGGTGACGATCGGAAAATGGAAATCTTCGCCTTCTGGCCGGTCGAGCAACACGCCATGCGCGTCCACCAGGGTGAGTTCCGTCCCGTTGCGAAAAAATGCCACGGGCGTGCGCTCGGTAATTTCCACGCGCAGCCGGTTGGGCAAAATGCGTTGCAGGCTCACTTCTTCCACCCAAGGCAATTCCTGCAACTCAGCCCGGCGGATGTCCAGCGGAACGCGCAGCACGCTGCGATTTCGGTCCTTCACAAATAATTTCAGAATCTCTTCACGCTGCACAATGTGATTGCCGCTCACATCAATCTGATCCGGCTTCAGCAAAAGCATTTGCGGAGAATACAAGACATAACGCACCGCATACGTGCCCGCGGTGGCCATCGCTCCGCCCACCGCAACCCACAAAAATACCCGGCGATAAAACGGCCACGCCTTCCCGCCGAGTTTCTTTCGCCGGATTTCCACGGGCTTCTGCCGCCGCAGATAACGTGGCTCTTCGTCGGCGATCAGCTCGGGGCGATACGCTTCCTGGTCCGCCGCGGCCGCAGCCGCATTCCGCTGCATGGGCTTCACGCGCTCCAAACGACCACCTCGTTTTCCAGAGTAACACCGTAAGCCTGCTGCACTCGCTCCCGAATCCCGCCAATCAGCGCGAGCATATCGGCCGCCGAGGCTTGGCCGGCATTCACAAAAAAATTCGCGTGACGATCACTGACGCGCGCATCGCCGACGGAGCTGCCCTTTAGCCCCAACTCATCGATCATGCGCCCCGCGGAACCGCCTGGAGGGTTCTTGAAGATGCAGCCTGCGCTCTTTTGCCCCAACGGCTGGCTCGACCGGCGTTTTTCGTTGCAGAGACGAATTCCTTGCAGGACTTCTTGAAACGGTTTGGAGGGAAGTTCCAGTTTCACTGCGAGCATCATATCATCGGGCGCAAATGATGTGTGCCGATATTCGAATGAAATTTGGTCGCCGCTGAGGATTTCTATCGCCCGATTCGCGGCCCGGTACACTTTCACCTCTCGTACGTACGACCCGATCTGAGTTCCATACGCCCCGGCATTCATCCGCAGCGCGCCACCCACCGTACCCGGCACCCCGATGAGTCCTTCCATTCCTCCCAGATTGTTCTTCGCGCAGTACGTGACCATCCTCCCCAGGTCCGCAGCCGCATCCACGCTCGCCATATTTCCTTCGATGACAACTTCCGGGTCAGGTTTGGCCAGCTGCAAAATCACGAAGGGCAGCTCGCCATCGATCACCAGCAGGTTGGAGCCTCCACCCAGAAACTTGTGTGGAATCCCTTCGCCATCTAGCAACCTCAGCAGTTCCGGGATCGATTCGTGCCGCTCGATGCGCAGCAAGTCGGTCGTGCCGCCGATACCTAAGTAGGTCAATTCGACCATGGACGCGCCCGACTGAACCTTAATGCCGAGCTCATCAAGGGCGGCCAGTACTTTGGGGTCGTCAATGCGCATCGCGCACCCTATCCGAGGTGAGGGCTTCGGTTCCCAGCAGTACCATCAATTCGTTGCTCGCACGGCTCACGTTGCCGGCGCCGATCGTCAAGATGGCATCGCCAGGCTTTGCTTCCTGCAGCAAAAACTCGATGGCGTCCTGCATGGAGCGGTAATAATGCACGTTCTTGTGCCCAGCTTCCTGTATGCCCTTGGCAAGCGCTTCACTGGTTATGCCAGGGATAGGCGCCTCACTCGCGGCGTAAATGTCCAGCAGAGCCAAGACATCCGCTTGGTTGAAGGCCTTACAGAAGTCGTCCCAAAGATGTTGCGTGCGCGAATATCTGTGCGGCTGGAAAAGCACCAGCAGCCGGTTGAACTTGCAGCCGCGAGCGGCTTCGAGTGTTGCGCGAATCTCCGCCGGATGATGGCCATAGTCGTCCACGACGGTGATATTGTTCACCGCGCCTTTGACGTCGAAGCGGCGTCCTACACCCGCAAACTTTGCCAAGCCTTCGCGAATCAGGTCGGAAGCCACGTTCAGATACAAAGCTACAGCCGCTGCGGCGGCGGCGTTGAGCACGTTATGAATCCCTGGCGGATGCGGCAATGCAAATATACCCAGGTCCTCGCCCTTGTAGGTCAGCCGAAATTCGCTCCCAAGCCCGCGCAACTCAATATCGCTGACGATCAGGTCAGCCTGGCTTGAGGTGCCATAAGTGATGATCGGCCGCTTGACGTTG